>CAYZQX010000119.1:0-9876 GCA_964480615.1 uncultured Chitinophagales bacterium
CCAAAGTAAACTTTGGAAAAGACATTGTCAATATGTAGCAATTTAGGGGGATACGCAGGTTCTTGCTGCCAATAAAGATAAAACATTGCAAGCAATCAAGCGATAGCGCAGATTCTTTTTACCTTATAAAAAAAATTGATTCGAAAGTTATAGCCCGGGCCGAAGGCATCGCCCTAATAATAAAATTTTAGGTTAATGTTCCAGACATAATATCCCTACTAGAAAACAGCTCTTAACTCGGCTTTAGCTGTTTGTTGCAGTCGTGAATTATTATTTTTTCTTCCGCTATAGGAGATGTATAATTGCAAGTTGTTTGCAAATCTTTTTTCATATACAAGCTCCCATATATAGTTCAGTCCTTCCTTGAGGCCCTCAAGAACAACAAACTCTAATTGCGGATTCACAGGCCAATCATAATTAATTTTTGCGAGCGATGTTTTGACTTGAAAAGAGGATTTAGTAAGCATCGATTTTTTAAATTCCAATGTAAACTTATGATCCATAGCAGGTGTTACCAAACTATCTAATCGCAAGGAACGCTTCATTCTGTAATACAATTCAATGCGCATTTTATTAGATTGTACCCAGGAGATATGCGGTTCATACAACTGGTATTTTAACTTGTAATTGTTGTTTTCATAAGCTTGTGAAAATGCCGATTGGATAGCCCAGCCACTATAGAAAGCCAAGTGCAATTTACTATTCAAGTTGTAACGACCATGTGCCTTATAGTCCCTTCGATTTTGGCCCTGTGCTCCACTAATGAGTTGTCGCTGTTCATTGATGTATAAGTATTGAAAATCAGCGCTTATCTTAGGCGATCCACGATTGATAAATAATGTAGAACGCAAGGATGCTTGATTAGAAACAAGTGAGTCGCGATCACGGTAATAAAATGGATTGAGATTAGGCAATCTTCTTGTGCTATCTCCTAACAGGTTTTGGGTGAATTCAATATTGGTCTCACTCGCTAGATAGCTGACCCACTTGAGCATATTTTTTTTATTGGACCATATAGCTTTAGGGGAGAGCGATATACTCTGCGATATATTAGCAAGTGTTGTTTTTATATACTGATCAGTAGTGACTAACTGGCGATCAAAGCGATTGATTTCAGTAACTGTATTGTCATTCACTAGGTAAAACTCTTCATCCTGCTGTATGCCGTCCTCATTAGCATCCTCCCAAAAATAAGCCCCTGTATTATTGATTGTGGGTATATAAATATATTCAACTTTGCGTTCTTGTCCAGCATTAGCTTTATACACGGTATTCACTGACAATGCGCCACTGCCCATTAACAATTGATGTCTTATCAAGGTCACAAAATTATTATTGTCTTTGAGTGTTGCAGAAGGTCGCAGTACATCCAAGCGGCGAAAGGTAGCATCCCAATAAAATTGATTCAGCCCTTTCGTATTCAATCCCATTCCCCAATTAAACTCATCAGCTACATCATTCCTCGCAAAACGATCAATTACAGGCACATAATTGTATCTTCTCTTGTATGCAGCCTTGTACCAATAATTACAAGTATCAGCCTTCGCAAGGGTTATCTCATTTTGATGAAAATAAAAACTCTGGGTTAACAAACTGTCAATATCAATAACACGTGTATTGTTGTGTTCTAAAAAGGAATTGATTCCTATAGCATATTTTTTAGCAATCCACCTTGTTGCATTCATAGATGGCCTTATAAAATCGGTTTTATGATCGCTGGTTTTTGATTTCAAATAAGACAGCTCAGATTTTATGTTCCAATTATTTTCGATGTAAGAAACTTTTATTTTGGGTTGCCAAGACTTACTGACACCTACCCTTTGTAGCCATTGTAAGCCAGTATTGACAGTCAACTTATTGTCTTTGCTAGCTGTCCAATTGGTAATCAATTGCCGTTCAGTACGCTGAACACCGTCAGTGATATTCCAATCTCTGTTAAACTCTACTTGTCTTATAGGCTCAATACTTCTAAAGCGATCTTGCATCCAAGCAATCTGATTTTGTGATTGCAATATCCATTTTTGTTTTTCTGATAACTGCCATTTTGTATCATAACCCGTCCTTATCCCAAAACCTATATCATCCTTATTATTGATATTTGAAAAGCTATTGACATCCTTCTTACTCATAGCAATCTCGGTATATACTTTATGACTTTTATTCAACTCCATTTCAGATGTCCAGCTAAGCATTTGCCTTTTTATAGGTGCTATGAGTTGGATCACTGGTTCATAAGCGCCTCGCTTTAGTGCAGTAGTGGAATCATTCGCCAGCCACTTGTATATCCTGCCATTGGCATTGCTATTATCCAGTACATAATGGCCATTTCCCTCGCCTACATAACTGAAAGATAGGCTGTATATAGCTAGTTCAGGATTATTAGAAAACACATATACTTCAGGATAATATTGATTGTATATCAATGTGTCCGTTTTGCGATACAACACCCGATTTTCGATATAGCCTATGCTATCCACACCAGGTCTTACAGCTAGCTGTATGCTATCACCTACTGCGGTCAATATAGCTTTGTCATCATCCGTTAATGATTGTAGGATTGGTTGGTTTTTAGAATCTTGCTCAGCAAAAACCATTATAGCGGACTTTAGTTTTTTATGAGTGTATTTAGTATGTGATGCCAATGTAGTCCTCAGATAATTCTTATCCGAATATTCAAATTCCACGACGATGCGGTGATCTTTAGTAATGATGCGCTTATTAGTAAAACTGATTTCACCTAAATTGTAGTCGATGGTATAATCAAAGTCGTAACCACGCGTAAGTTTTACGCCATCGATGAAAACACGCTCCGAACCACTCAATATAATCAAATAGAGTTCACCATTAATTCCCTTTAGCCTATAAGGGCCTTGATTGCCTTCCTGGCCATTAAAACTATTGCGCACGTACTGACCACGGGCCACAGCCACTGATCCTCCCAGTTGCCAATTTTGGCCTATTGCAGTGGATATATTAGCCCCCTGTAACCGTCGCTGATATTGTAAAAAATAAGTATTGGGATTTGGCAAGTCATAATCCCCCAGCAAGAGCTTAGTAGAATCTTTTTTTACTTGTATGAAGATGCGATCGAACTCCTGCAACTGCTGTGTATTCCCTTCCGCCTGAAAGGGGATATTGCTATCTTGTAAGGATCCGAGTATCTCTATGTCATTACTCAGCTTGCCAGTGATCTGGAGGTTAAAATTAGAGTTTACAAATAGGTCTTGATTATTGCCTATAGATATACCGCGCGCCAATGAACCATTGTAGGTCAATCCAGGAAACTGAAATGTATTCAACTCTCCATCCTGACCGATAACCACTGGCTGCATCTGCCTATTTACAAAACTGCCTATATCCTTTCGCGACTTATGTGCCAAGCTCATAGGCCAAGCAAATGGATAAACTCTAAAACTTGCTGTCAAACTATCATTTACAATCGTAGGATTTAAATATAAAATTGATTTTGCAAAATCAATTTTATAATCACTGGTATCAACTCCTACTGTATGGCCATTTTGTTTTTTCTCTAGTACCCAAGTATCGGGAATTATGGATAGGCTATCTAGCTTTATGGAATCCCGCGGTGCAATAATAATTTTATAACGCTTATTGGTCTGTGTACTTGTGGCAGACTGAGTCTGTGGTAATGGTTTAGAATTAGCGTCGGGCATAGGTTGAGCCAATGAGTAATTAGAACTAATTATTAAAAATAATAGTCCTGTTACTAAGAAAAATTTATTGACTAAGCCTACAAAAGTCATCACCGCTCAAAAATAGAGCTAAAAACAATAGCATAGGTTGTAGGCCAATAGCAGGGCATTGAAGAATTAGCTCCCCTTTAACCAAATATTTAACAATTGATATGTATTCTTAGCTCAACCTTAGAGTATGGTCAATAACTAGGAATTCTTTGAGGCGGCTTGTTTACCTTAAAAGGATACCAACTTACCGTACGAAAATTTCAACTAATTAGAGCTTGCTATATAAGTCTGAAGCCTTTTATTGTAATAGGTTCGAGTTATGATAATTACAAAGGATATTCACACAACTTTACATGTTTCTATTATAAAACGTGCATCCTCAATATGTAATGTCATCTCTTACCTAGTGTTCTTTGATGTTGTATTCGCGATAGGGATAGACGCGGAAAGCCCACAGCGAGGCACGAGCGAGGACTTGTAGCAGATAGCCCGGGCCTTTAGGCATCGCCATTAAAAAAAAATTCCAAATTTCGAGTTATTGAGCGGTCCCTTCTTTAGCTAAATAGTTCTTGTATGGACCGAGCCTTTAACAAGGATTCTTCATATTCCTGTTCGGGTGTGGAGTCAATGGTTATAGCTCCTCCCGACTGATAGGATAAGTAACCACTGCCACTATCGTAGATCAATGTTCTAATTACTACATTCCAATCATAATCATCACGAGTATCCATATAACCTATAGATCCTGAGAATATACCACGCTTAGTCTCTTCATAATGTTCTATTATTTCCATTGCAGCAATCTTAGGAGCACCCGTCATGGAGCCCATAGGAAAACTTGCTTTCAGTACATCCGAAAAATGAATATTTTCTTTTAGCTTTCCTGTTATCGTTGATTGGAGATGGTGCACTTTAGGAAAGGAATAAATGCCTAAGAATTCAGGCACTTCTACAGTCCCGCTTAGACATATTCTATTGAGGTCATTGCGCACGAGATCTACAATCATCGTATTCTCAGCCCGCTCCTTAGGATCATTGTACAATCTATCTTTTGCAAGCTGGTCTTCGGCCGCTGATAGGCCGCGTTTTATGGTTCCTTTGATAGGTTGTGAAAGAAGTGTACTGCCTATTTTTTTTACATATCGTTCAGGACTTAGTGAAAGTATGTATTGGTCTTTAACACGCAAAAATGCCGCAAAAGGTGATGGATTGTTTTCACTCATAGCAGCATATAATGTCAAGGGATTTAAGCCCTTGTACTCAGTATAAAACTCCTGACATAAATTCATTTCATATACATCCCCATTTCTTATAGCATCCTGAATACGATGTACCTTATTTAGGTAGGCCTGTTTATCAATACGTGCATTAAATTTTAATTTAGGCAAGGCAATTTCCTCCATTGGCCAATTCACATTGATAATCGAGGCTACGATCTCATAGCAATTGTTTCCTTCGATGTATAGGGTATTATCAATACTGTATATGACAATTGATGGTATGAATATGCAGGCCATATCACTTTGCAATCCATCGTGCTTATTCGAACTCAACTGTTCAAAATAATTTTTCAACTCATAGGAAAGAAACCCAAACCTCCAATTATTACCAAATGGTTCATTGTGTATGTCCCTGAGCAATTGATGTGCATTATCGGGGGTATCCGAACTTTTAATGGTGATTACAGCTTTTGCATCTATAGCCAGTAACCAATCATATTTGCGATAGGGATCATCCTTGTAGCCATGCGAATCTAATAGACAAAAATAGTCGTATTGCATAGCCCATTGCAAGGCTTTTTTTTTGAATATGGTATGGACTAGTACGGCAATTCTTGTAGCAAACATAATGGCTTATCTTATGATAAGATCTTGCCTTCCTGGTCCTGTGCTTATGTAATTAATTGGCACTTGCAATTGACCTTCTAAGAATTTTAAATAGGTCTTAAATGCAGGTGGAAGATCAATAAAGCTGTTGATTTCATTCAGTGACTGATTCCATCCTTCAAAGGTTTTATATAAAGGTTGTGGATGTTGCTTTTCAAGGTCGAATGGCAATAGGTCAGTAACCTGGCCTCCAAACTTATATTGTACGCAGGCATTAATCTCCTCAAAATCATCTAGGATGTCGGCCTTGGTCATTATCAATTGAGTAACACCATTAAGAGTTATGGTATAATTGAGAGCAGGGATATCAATCCATCCGCATCGGCGTGGACGACCTGTAGTAGCACCAAATTCTTTTCCTGACTTTCTCAACTTTTCGCCTATGTCATCGGTTAGCTCAGTGGGGAATGGGCCACTGCCCACCCTTGTACAATAAGCTTTTGTAATCCCAAAAACCTCACGCACATATTTAGGGGACACCCCAAGACCGCTGAGCGCACCTGAACTATGTGTATTCGATGAAGTAACGTATGGATAAGTGCCATAAGTGACATCGAGCATCGCACCTTGCGCACCTTCAGCGAGGATATTGTGTCCACGCCTGAGCACCTTATTGACATAATATTCACAATCTACTGTGTGCATAAAACGAAGCAGATCTATGGCATCTAACCACTCTTTTTCTATCTCATCTATATCAAGTGTATATTCGAATTGCCTCAATAATTTGAGGTGCTTTTCTTTCAGTCGCAGATAGTCTTCTTTGAATCCTGGCAAGAATATATCGCCTACACGCAAGCCATTACGGCCTGTCATATCCATGTAAGCCGGGCCTATCCCTTTGAGTGTGCTGCCTATCTTTTCGATGCCCTTAGCTGCTTCTGAAGCCGCATCTAATGCCTTGTGGGTAGGGAGTATAAGATGTGCCTTCTTGGATATCAGCAACCGCTGCGATACATTGACACCGAGATCGGCAATCTTCTTCACTTCCGCTTTTAAGACGATAGGGTCAATCACCACCCCATTGCCTATAAGGTTTATACATTGCTCATTTAATATGCCTGATGGAATGGTATGCAATACCATTTTCTGATCGCCTATGTATAGCGTATGGCCAGCATTAGGTCCTCCCTGAAATCGCGCGATTACCTCATAGTTTGGCGCTAGATAATCCACGATTTTGCCCTTGCCTTCATCGCCCCATTGTAACCCTAACAAAATATCTAATGGCATATTATATTTGATTAATTTTTTATACTGTTATCACCTAAGAAATAACCAATTCGGAGATGGCCTCATCCAAATTTTCTTTCATATTAAAAATAGCTTGCAATTTAGTAATCAATAATAACTTCTCGAGTTTTGGATCGGGTTTTAATAAGAGTAGATCTCCACCATTTTGCCTTGTCCTTGCCAGCAATTGCAATAATAGACTTAATCCACTACTGTCCATAGTGGTAACCCCAGTGAGATCTACGATCCAATAGTTAAAGCCTTCTTGTTCCCAAGGCTCTAATTCCTCAAATATTAATTCGGTAGGAAAAAAACGAGATAATTTTCCGTAAAAACTGATGAAAAGTGCCTGTGACAATTTTTGAATTTTATAAGTCCCCTCCTGCATTTAATTTATTTAGTTTGTTTAGCACTACATTCAGCGCATATTCCAAATATATTGAGTCTATGATGCGTAATTTTGAAATTAAATAATTCTCCCATTTTTGTTTTTATTGATTGAATCCGTGGATCACAAAACTCTACCACTTTCTTACATTCCCCACAGATTAGGTGATCGTGCTGTGCAAATTTATAAGACTTTTCATAATGCGCCAAATTCTCTCCAAACTGATGCTTGATAGCCAAGTTAGCCGATACCAATAAATCAAGGGTGTTATAAACCGTGGCCCGACTCAGCGAATGATCTTTCTCCACTAAGGTCTTGTATAAATCCTCAGCTTCAAAATGGGTATCGCTGAGATATACTTCCTCCAATATGATATACCGCTCATTGGTCTTTCGCTGACCATTAGCCTCTAAATAATTGGTAAGGATTTCCCGCACTTCGGACAAAATATCGATGGTCGCTATCATGAAATATTGGGCAAATTTAGGTTAATATTATTAGAATGGATTTTCACAGCAATTTCCAAGACTTGCCATTCTAATATTTATTTTGATAGTCGGTAATCGCATAAAGCTGATCTAAGAGATAGAAGACAACTATTGAGTATTGGGCGATGCCTTACAGGCCCGGGCTATACAGGGCTACGCTGTCGCTCCGGTACTGGGCTGGCAGGCTATCGGCTTGTTTTTTACTCCTAAAGTGATAGCCTGCCAGCCCAGTACAAACCCTTTCTATCCCTATCGCTTTTTGACCGCTAATTTTGAGCGACTAAGGATACATTTATCAACAGCATTTTTGTGATTATAAATAGGGCTTTCTTAATAACTCTGAAATCTTTTACTGTAATAGGTTTTAGCTATTATTAGTGCAATGGATATTCGCACAATTTTATTGGGGTTACCTAAAAAAGCTTGAATCATAATTATAAAATGTCTTCTCTTACACAATGCTCATTCAAGTTGTATCGCGATAAGGATCGAAGCAAACCAAGCGATAGCGCAGGTTCTTGTTGCCAATAAAGATAAAACATTGCAAGCAATCGAGCGATAGCGAAGATTCTTGCTTGCCATTGAAAATAAACCATTCAGCAAGTAACGAGGAGTATAAGCGAAAAATCAAGCGCAAGCGCAGATTCTTGTTGCCAATAGAAAATATTATTATTCCACAAGTAACCTGGGCCGAAGGCATCGCCATAAAGATAAATAATGCTCAAACAGAGGAGTCGTTCATCATAGTACCAGCCAAGGCTTGAGTTGTAGAGCAACCCCTAATTGATATACATTTTTGAAGTATATAACTTAGTAGGTGTAATAATCCTTAAGAAATACATACCGGATGGCACATCGGTATGAATTTTTATATGCGCTGTACGGATAGAATTTATACTTAAATCATAACTATAGCCTGCCATGGATACTAACTCCATTTTCAATACATTTTCATCAGGCAGTTCGACATAAAATTCACCATCATTAGGCATTGGCCATAAGTTTAATTTTTGTGGGTTATGATGCGAAATACCGTTAATTATATCAATACAAGGATATTCAGTACCATCCTCAATAAGAGGGATAAGCAGATCTGTACATATCTTATTTACCCTAGCCACTGGATCAGGCAGATAGTGATATCCGCCATTCTGCGTGATTCGTATGCACTCAAGTGACCACAAATCTGAATTATAATTATCACAATTATAAAACTCACCCACACTTGTTACACCTATGGATGTAAGCATCTCATGAATAGCTACCCCGCCATATAAATTTGGATAATTATGGTTAGTTGTTGTAAATCCAGGCGGAAATACGCACATCGCATTTAGTCCTTGAGCGATGGTTCCAAATTGGGATGGCACTATCGCATCACAGGTCCAGTGAAAAAAATAGTAAGAAGCTGTATCGGGTCCCTGTATCCAGTTATTTGCATAAGCATCATAGGGCACCCCACCTGAAAATGATATAGCGGCCCTCACTCTTGAAGAATACCCATTAATATTCAAAGTGCCATCTATACTTCCAAGGTCTGGCCTGGCATACGCTGTGTCTTCCATATCTAATAATACCGAAGCACACTCATCAATGCCACATTGCTGTAGATTAGTATCTGGTATTCCTGCGTCGCCTAATTCATAGGCGGCAATAGGCTTTTCTTCTATAAGATCTAATGAAGCTACTATAAGACTAGTTATGGCTCCTGCACTTTCACCGCCAATAAAAACATTTACAAGAGAAGTAGAATCCTCCAAGTGTCTGGCTCTTAAGAAGCGGATAGCTCCTTTCGCATCTTGCATCGCACGATAGCCTGCTCTTTTTATCTCAAGAGAATCATAAGCATATAAGCAACGATAGTTCACTGGTATTCCTATGGCCGTAAGATCCATGGCATTCGATACATAGGAGGATTTATGAAAACCTAAACGATACTGTATAGCAGCCGCTACATATCCTCTGGAAGCAAAATCTGTCGCCATCAATTCCATACCTTCCTTACAGCCACCTACGAATGATCCTCCGTATAATAATAAGATCAATGGTCTATTGGTACATTCATTACCTATGGGTTTATAGATATCCAAATACAGGTCTATAGGCTCATTTCTGTAATCAATACTAGTACCATAGTAAATATCAGCTTCTTTAACTACCTCGAAAACTGGGGTAGA
>CAYZQX010000120.1:0-9832 GCA_964480615.1 uncultured Chitinophagales bacterium
ATATGCATTGCAGCTATATTCGTGAAAGGTATTTTATGGAAATTGTTTCCAGTGCCTGAAGTGATTTATATTTTTGAAAAAATTAATTGGGAGCCTGAAGGAAGGTATCTCAGCATTATTCCTGAACTTGTAGCCATCTACTTTATCTTTCAAAATAAATATTCTTGGATAGGTTCTATCCTTTGTTTATTGTGGTCAGTTATTACCTTGTATTTTAATATCATGTACCTAGGAACTGATGTGCTTTATTTGGGTTCAATGTTATTTATAACTACATATATTACAATTATTTGTTCAGCCATTTTAGTGATGTTTGATTTTATAAGATGGTATCAAAAGATCCAAAGAGATCATCCTAAAATTATCAATAACTGATTACGCAAAAATAAGATCAAGCGCCTTATAACTTATTGCCTATCAATTTTTAAATCCTTTCAATAAGCATTGCATGGCCATGCGCGCCTGCAGCACAAGCAGCAATCAATGCGAAGCGACCATTTTCAATTTTCAATCTGTGAGCAGCGGTGGTGAGTAGTCGTGCTCCAGTAGCACCAAATGGATGACCAATGGACAATGAACCTCCCCAAGCATTGAATTTTTCCATATCCATTTTTCCAAAAGCACCGCTTGTACTCCCTAGTTTGCTAGTACAATAATTAGCATCGGCTAATGCATTGAGATTGGCCAATATTTGACCTGCAAATGCCTCATGAAATTCGAACACATCAATGTCTTTAAATCCCATATTGTGCTTCAATAATAATTTTGCTGTAGCATAAGCTGGCCCAAGCAATAATTCATTCTCTAAGTCTTGACCTGTAAATACCCAATCAACTATCCTTGCTAATGGTTTATAACCTAATTGCATGGCCTTTTGTTCTTCCATCAGCAATACTGCTGCTGCACCATCTGTTAGGAATGAACTATTAGCAGCAGTCAATGTTCCATTCTTCTTGTCAAATGCTGGATTTAATCCTTTGATCTTTTCATAACTGCTATCACCCCTGACCCCATTGTCCTTCCTAATGGATTTAAAATCTGGTGGCAAGGCGACCTCAACTAATTCATCTTGCAGGTAGTTATCTTGATAGGCTTTTTCAGCTAACAGGTTGGATCTCACAGCATAATGGTCTTGCTCTTGACGACTCACTTTAAATTTTGCTGCCAGGATATCACAATCTTGACCCATCACACGACCAGTTGAAAACTCGGCGATCAAGGGGCGCTGCGGTACAAAATCCTTGAAACGCAATGAACTCAAAAATTTTAATTGATCTCCTATGCCTTTTATCTTTTGTGCCTTGAATAATTTTTGTCGCATGGTCCTATTGAATGTAATCGGTGTGTCAGAACAGTGATCTACCCCTCCTGCTATACCAATATCAGCCTGACCTATCATTATCTCTGAAGCAATACAAGCAATCGCTCTGTTAGCCGATATGCAGGCCTGAGTCACAGTATAACAAGGAGTTTGACTGTGTATGCCAGCTATAAGCGCAGCCTCACGAGCCACATTGCTCACTGCTAAGTGGTTAATCACACTACCAAGCGCTAGGCTATCAATCAATTTTACATTTAGATTATTGCGACTAATCAAGCTCTTTATGGGATAATGTGCCAGTTGGTAGTTGCTTAGGTTAAAATAGTCCGTACCCGACTTTAAAAATGGGGTGCGACAGCCATCCACTAAGACCACATTGCGATTATTCATATTATCAATTTTTTATCCAAAGGTAATAAGCCCTTTTTTAACAAGCAGTTTTTTAATTAATGACACTTATTACTACCTTATTCATAAAGCCCTATATTTAGGACATGCTTATTAACTTTGAAATCTTTTATTGTAATAATATCTAGCCATTGTAAGGGCGATAGATATTCGCACAACTTTATAGGTCTCGGTAAAAAAGCTTGCATTATATATAACAAATGTCCGCTCATAGCTAATGCTTTTTCAAGTTGTATTCGCGATAGGGATCGCAGCGATACCCCACAGCGACTTTAGGAGCGAGGAGTATAGCGTAGAGCCCGGGCCGCAGGCATCGCCCAAAATTTCAGTATTTTGAGTTATTAAGTAAGTCCTATTATAACAATTCATTTAACCGCTAATGGCAATTAATTAGGTCATTGAAAGGTCGAAATGCATTCATTTTTTTTACAGCTTTTGATCATATTGATCGAAGTGGGTTACCTATTCGCTGTTATCATTCTTGCCACATTTCCATTTTTTTATTGATATTTGTCAATCTTTTCGATGAATCAAAAAAAACAAAGACCCTATAAGGTAAAGGCGCAGCAACTGTACCTCAGTCATTTTACCGTTTGGTGGCGATTATTGCGGGACAATAAGCTCAATAAAATTTACTGGTGGCGCATTACAGGTATTACCTTATTCGTCCTACTCTCACAGCCATTTCAATGGCTACAAAGGGCTATTTACTACTTTAGAATTAAGAATACCGATATCAGTCAGATGCCTATCATTTTTGTACTCGGTCATTGGCGCAGCGGCACTACCCATTTGCACTACCTGTTTGCACGCGACAAGCAGCTGGGCTACTTGAGCAATTATCAGGGATTTATGTTCACCATCGCAGGATTAGGAGGTTCATTGCTCAAAAATATGCTAGCACCACTTATGCCGCGCACAAGACCGCAAGATAATGTGCGGATGACAGTTGATGAGCCTGCAGAAGAAGAACAACCCCTCACTAATATTTCGATATGCAGTGGTATGCATTCCTTTTGGTTGCCGCTCAATCAATCCTATTTTGAAAAATACAACCTCTTCAAAAATATTGAGCCGAGCGAAAAAAAACAATGGCAATCTGATTACAATCATTTACTAAAAACCATATTTCATTTTAATGGCAAACGCAATTTAATACTCAAAAACCCTCACAATACAAGTAGGGTAAAAGAATTGCTGGAGCTTTATCCCAATGCCAAATTTGTATTTATTCACCGCGACCCATACAGCGTATATGCCTCTACCCGACACCTATTCCGCAGAACTGTAAAATCACAATTTCTACAATTCCTAAGTGAAAAAGAATTAGAAGACCAAATCATTTCAATAGGTGCAAATACCCTAACAAAATATCTTAATGATCGCAGTCTGTTAACGAATGAAAATCTTTTTGAATTGAGCTACGCTGAATTAGAAAAAGATCCCATGGGTCTTATGCAAAAAATTTATTCCCAGTTAAATATTCCTGGTTTTGAAAATGCAAAATCTAATATGCAAGAATATGTAAATTCTGTAATGGGATATGAAAAAAATAAATTTGAAGAACTTAGCCAAAGAGAATATGATAAGTTACATAATGAATGGCATTTTTGGTTCGATACTTGGAATTATTCCAAGCGCAGTTAAGAGGACGCTTTAACTTAGGAGTGGATTGCTCATTCACTCATTATTCAGTAATGGATGCTACCTTGTTTTCATTATGTTAAAGTTATAAAGCTGCCAAATTATTAGTCGTTTTTTTTTCATTTAAAACCACTATCTATATAATGATCCATCCTGATACTCACTCACTTGAAGAAAGTTAATAAGCATAGCTATCGAATAATTTTATACCCGTTAACAATTGGAGTTACATATCGATTATTAGCTCTATGATCTATTGTTCATTAATTTGATTATCCTATTTCTCAGCTACTAAAAAGATAATCAGCAGCATATCTTATACAATAAAAATCCTTGCTCCTCCCAGTAGCCATTCGCAACACGCAATTTATTAAAATCGCTCTACCGATAAAATATAGTTAATTTTACAATCCCATGCACGCTTATCAACTTATAAAAAATACCAATGCACGAGAGGCTTTTCGACTTGTAGAGCTGCCCTCCCTTAACCCTAAAGATGGGGAAATAAAAATAGCTGTAGAGGCATTTGGATTGAACTATGCTGATGTCATGGCACGTCAAGGATTGTACCCCGACTGCCCACCATTGCCTGCAGTGATCGGTTATGATGTGGTCGGTCGAATTATAGAATTAGGCCCTCAATGCAACACATTGAAAGTAGGCGATCGTGTAACTGCTATGACAAGATTTGGAGGTTATGCTACCGAGGCCATTACCTCCGAAAAGGCTGCTGCTAAGATCACTGAATCAATGCCCATCACCACGGCATTATCACTCACTACGCAATATTCCACTGCTTGGTATATGGCCACCAAAATAATCAATATTTTGCCAGGAGACAGTGTATTGATCCACGCTGCTGCGGGTGGCGTAGGGCAGGCCTTAGTACAAATTGCATTGCACAAGGGCGCTACTGTATTTGGCACCGCTGGATCGGAAGAAAAAGTAAAACTATTGCGCGATAATGGTGTTCATCATCCCATCAATTATCGCATCGCACCATTTGAGCAAGAGATCAAAAAAATAATGGGCAATCATAAGCTCGACATCGTATTCGACAATATAGGTGGCAGTTCTGTAAAGAAAGCATTTCACCTCATAGGTGCTGGGGGAAGGATGGTGCTTTATGGTGCCGCTGATATGAGTGGCAGCAAGTATAATCTCTTCAAAAGGATTAAGACAGGGCTATCATTTGGGATCTATCATCCCGCACAATTTATGATGGCATCGAAGTCACTCGTAGGTGTCAATATGCTCAAGATCGCTGACTCCAAACCTGATATCCTCAGCCTTACCTTGCACGAGGTGATAAAAGCCTTAGATCTTGAGATACTAAAGCCCGCAGCAGGCCACCAGTACGTACACCATCAACTGGGTGAGGCCCATCAATTTCTCGAAGATCGCAAGACAATGGGAAAAATAGCCCTTTCTTGGAACGAATAATTACCCTATTTTTGCAACCCTTTTTGGAATGAGTGCTTGTTTTTTATAGGTAATCCATGTGTCTTGATAATAGATTGGTTTTTGGGCGATCACTTCTAATTCGCCACACGAATTAGAAGTGCCTGGCTATACGAGGCTGCGCTATCGCTTCGGTCATCCGCTGCGCTACTGACTACCCTCTACTATCCCTATCGCAATTACCTAGTGGGAAACATAGCTTATCTCTTAGGATAGCTCATAGCATTCATTATAAAAAAAAGAATTAAGCCATTTATTTGATTAACAGTAGTAATAATATTATTAATAATTTTTTATCGCCATGCCGCTAACGAGAAATGTGTTGTGCATACAAACCAATGATGAGCCCGGTCTAATATATAAGATCACCAATATCCTCTATCATCAACAACTCAATATTATTGAAAATGATGAATTTGTGGATACCGATCAAAATCAGTTTTTCTTCCGCTGTGAAATTGAGGGCGCTGCTGATAGCTATGTACTCACTGAATCATTAAAAAAGATATTGCCCATCCATTCCGACATCCGATTATCACCACATACCAAGAAAAAAATTGTAGTGATGGCCACGAAGGAACACCATTGCCTAGCGGATATACTTGTCAAAAATCACTTTGACGATCTCAATGCGGAGGTTATCGCCGTGGTGAGCAATCACGACCATCTAAGGGAACTGACCGAGAAATTCAATGTACAATTTCATTGCATACTTTCCGAGGGGATTGATCGTATGGAGCACGAAAAATTAGTACTCAATGTCTTACAAAATTTCGATGCCGATTACATCATACTAGCAAAATATATGCGCATCCTAAGCCCTGAATTTGTAGCGCACTACCCCAATAAACTCATCAATATTCACCATTCCTTCCTACCTGCTTTTATTGGTGCAAATCCCTATAAGCAAGCCTATGAAAGAGGTGTAAAAATCATAGGTGCTACCTCCCATTTTGTGAACAATAATTTAGATGAAGGCCCCATCATTGCACAGAGCGTTATACCCATCAATCATACTTATAGTGCTAAGGAAATGAGCAAGGCAGGGAAAGAAGTAGAGGTAAGTGTACTCAATCAGGCTATGCAGCTTGTATTCAATGAACGTGTAATGATCAATGGAAACAAAACAATCATATTCTAACTTGTTTTGTTGTCCTGTGGGTACTATTTACCTATTACTGGATAAATGGTAATAAATTGTAGTGCAACAGTTATTGTTTAGGCATGCTATTTCACTGCTCGATATGAACACAGCACAACTAAGCATTATGGACATATGTATAAAGCAATTATTAAAAGTGCTATTAGAAGCATCAGCAAATTGCTTAAAGGCAGATTTAACCGAATTGCATACACTATGTCTTGCCGACCGAGTATTGGATTTGGCAATATGCCCGCTCAATTCCAATGAAGTTATAAAATCAGTAGTTAAAAGATGTAAAGGAAAGAAATAAGTGGCATCAAACTTTTTTACAAATCAATATAAAAACACCCTCTACAAAAAATTTGTAGGGGTATTTAAACATTTGCAAATATCAAATCCTTTAAATCTGTTATTGGATATTTTAGAACATCAGGCTATTTTGCAATTTGCGAACATTTCCCTGCTGATTTAAAAGTAAAAATCATTGCAGGAATTAATATTTACCAATTTATTGCCTTAGCACCAAAACAAATTTTGCAATTCAACTCCATTGCTAAAGATACCAAGAAAAGTTTTATTGGTAGCATACAAGTTGATAATATAAATGCCAAGTATAGCGAAAACAATGTATAAATGAAAGATTTTAAAAACTTACCTTCAGATTTTGAGCAAATTCTCTTATTAATCCAAGAGGCTAGAAGTCGTGTATATGCCAATGCAAATGCTGAATTAGTATTACTATATTTTAATGTAGGAGGAGTAGTTTCGCAAAAAGTAGAAGCTGGTAATTGGGGGGATAACACTGTACAAGAATTAGCCAATTATATAGCCGCAAAGCAACCCGAATTGTCAGGATTTAACCGTAGAGGCTTGTATAGAATGAAGCAATTTCATGAGACCTACAACCTGCAAGCTGAATGTTTTTTATTATGGCTTTCAGTGAATGGTTCAAATATATCGGCATTCGAAATGCACTTACAAATCGTTGATAATGAAGAAGATGAAAAAGTGTCAGTACTGCCTACACAATTTAATATAAATGAAAAAGTAAAAGTGTCGGCAACGCCGACACAAAAAGATAGCCATAATATCTTTTTAAAAAATATACTTTTAAAACTAACATGGACTAATCATTTAGAAATATTATCTAGTTGTAAAAAAGCGGAGGAACAACTGTTTTATATAATGACTGCAATAGCTGAAAAATGGTCAATGAGAGAGCTAAGAAGACAAATAAAAACTGCCACCTTTGAAAGAACAATGCTTTCAAAAGGACAACAAAAATTAACTTCAACTGTTAAAGGACAATTACCTCAAAACCTTTTCAAAGACCCATATATTTTTGAATTTTTGCAACTTCCAGAAAGTCATAGCGAAAAAGATTTTGAAAAAGCAATTACACAAAATCTACAAAAATTTATTTTAGAAGTAGGCAAAGGATTTACATATATGGGCAATCAATATAGGCTGCAAGTAGGCAATAAAGATTACTATACTGATTTACTTTTCTATCATAGAGATTTACAATGCCTTGTATTATTTGAATTAAAAATAGAAGAATTTGAACCAGAATTTTTAGGAAAACTCAATTTTTATTTAGAAGTACTCGATAGAGATGTAAAACGACCAAATGAAAAACCAAGCATCGGTATTTTGCTTTGCAAAGGCAAAGATACAGAGGTAGTAGAGTATGCAATGGCTCGTAACACCAGCCCAGCAATTATAGCAGAATATGAATCAAAATTGATAGATAAAAAGGTGTTAGCGAATAAACTACATCAACTATCCGAAATTTTAAACAAAACTGAAAAATAATAACAAAAACAAGAATAAGACAACTATTAGAATCACCCTATAACCAAGCAGATTGGAAAGTTTTTTTCAATCGCACTTTATTTATCTAAAGCTGTATAGCAAGCCTCAACAAATTGAAATTACAGATAGAGCGCTTACCAAATATTGCTTATCATTAGGCAATTATGAACTAAATGAATATACTAAGAATGGTATTTTTGAAATTGAATTAAATGACAAAATACAGCCCTAGCTAATAGCAAAAGCAAAATTCATACAGACAACAAAAAATAATATCCAATATTTTAGGAACAGGTGGTGTAGTCAAGCAGAACTATAGAGCTTTCAATTATTGGCATTTAAAAGTATTTTGGCCATAACAATTGCATAAATAAAGCCTAATAAGAAAAATATATGTTACTGCACATTAATCCACAAGGTCATTACTTAGTCAATACACGCTAAGGAATTTGGTTGTATATTTGCGATAATATTTATAGCTATTCGGATGGCAATTTTTTTGCAAAAAGGTTTCAGAAAAATAAAAAAAAATTATGGCATTTATTAGCAGTAATCCAGCAACAGGCAAAGTATTGCATACTTATCGGCATTTAGCTATATGGTCATTGAATAGCAAAATAAAATCGGCTCATCAAGCATTTTTGCAAAACCGTGATACTAATTTGGGCAATCGCATTCAGCGATTAAAAAATTTAATGGAGCTATTGAATGCACATCGCGAAGAATGTGCAGCATTGATTACCTTAGAAGTCGGAAAACCAATTACTCAATCCAGATTTGAGATTGATCGCTGTATAGGATTATGTCAGTATTACATTGATCATTCCGAGCACCATTTAGCCGACTTAGCCATCCTTACTGAAAATCGCAAGACAGTGGTACAATATGCACCACTGGGTGTAATACTTGGTATTATGCCTTGGAACTTTCCATTTTGGCAGGTATTTCGTTTTGCGATTCCAGCCATTACCGCAGGCAATTCAGTCCTTCTAAAACACGCGCCCTCAGTACCCCAATGCGCCCTAAAAATTGAGGACTTATTCTTGCAAAGTGGCTACCCACACTTTACTTATACGAATATGTTTATGGGGCCTGTAGGTGTCCGTAGAACGCTATGGGATGATGCAGTGCAGGGCGTAGCTGTAACAGGCAGTGTAAGCGCTGGCTCTAAAATCGCCGAATTAGCTGGCCGTTACATCAAAAAATCTGTCTTAGAATTAGGTGGCAATGATCCCTTTATCATTCTAGCAGATGCGAATCTCAAGGAAGCAGTGACCACAGCGATTAAGTCGCGGTTTCAAAACTGTGGTCAATCTTGTATTGCTGCCAAGCGGTGGATCATCGAAGACGCCATCTATGAGCCATTCATGGAATTAGCAGAAAAAATGATCAAGGAATTACAATTAGGAGATCCGCGGCTCGAAGAGACCGAAATAGGCCCTATGGCGGGCGAAAATCATCTCAAGGCCCTCGATGCTCAAGTGAAAAAATCTATCAGCAGAGGGGCTGTATGTCGCTTAGGTGGCAAAATAATAAAGGGGCAAGGCTATTGGTACGCCCCCACCCTATTAACCAATGTGAAAAAAGGCATGCCAGCTTATGATGAAGAGCTATTTGGACCTGTAGCCAGTATTATAAAAGCCAAAGATGCCGATCACGCTATTGACCTTGCCAATGATTCTAATTATGGCCTTTCCGCCTCCTTATGGACTGTGGACTATGACAAAGCAGAGCGATTGGCTGCTAAGATCAATACAGGTAATGTATTCATCAATACAATGAGCCGTTCCGATCCTAAATTGCCATTTGGCGGGACTAAATTCTCTGGCTATGGCCGCGAATTGGGGCAGGAAGGTATCAGAGAATTTACGAATATTAAAACACTAACGATAAGATAATTCCATCGCCTTTAATTCAATGGATTCAAAGACCAAATAATGAAAATTAATTAGGGTCTACTATAAAACTTAAAATTAAAAATTTTGGGCGATGCCCAATGTCGTTAAGTTAAGGAAATTAACAACAATTAACTATTTTTA
>CAYZQX010000121.1:0-9824 GCA_964480615.1 uncultured Chitinophagales bacterium
AAATAAATAAAGCCGAAAGCCCGCCACCTCAGTACCGGAGCGCAGCGCAGCCCCGCATAGCCCGGGCCTTTAGGCATCGCCATAATTTCAGACTGCAATATTATGAATATGATCCTAGCAATTACCTAGCCTAATCAATCATGCACTAATGCAAGAAAAGCTATAACTTTCTTTTCCCACTAAAGAAATATTGCGCTTATTGATAGAGGTACAAACGCATAAAGTGTCAGTGTTATAGTGTTTTAATGCTAAGGAACAACTATACTAATTTTATTGGACAACTATTTGCTTTTTTTTCAATACAATTTTTCCTTATCTACCTAATTGTGCAACTGTTGAAGTAGTCAATAAGTATTTATTGAACCAAGGCATGTAATTAAATATTATTTATTTTGCAACTCAATTGTAAAAAAGATGATCTTTAACTTTTGGTTATTAGCCTATGAAAAATTATGATAAAAGATTATTAGTGACTGGAGGAGCGGGATTTATAGGGTCTCATCTTGTGCGTCACTTGGTGCATAAATATCCGAATTATTATATTATCAATCTGGATGCACTAACTTATGCTGGCAATCTAGAGAATCTGCGCGATATAGAAGGTAAGGAGAATTATATTTTTTGCAAAGCGGATATTACAAATTTTGCTGAGTTAGAAAAAGTGTTTGACCACTATAAGCCTACAGATGTGCTACATTTAGCAGCCGAAAGTCATGTAGATAAGTCAATACACAATCCATTGCAGTTTGTATATACCAATGTGATCGGTACGGTTCATTTGTTAAATTTGGCAAATGCACATCTAACTAAAAATGGAGGTCGTTATTATCAAATTTCGACGGATGAAGTTTATGGCAGTTTAGGTGATACTGGTTTTTTTACTGAATCTACACCCTATAGTCCAAGGAGTCCATATTCAGCTTCAAAGGCTTCGGCTGATCATTTTGTACGTGCCTATCAACACACTTATGGAATGGACATTGTTATATCTAATTGTTCTAATAATTATGGTCCCTATCAATTTCCTGAAAAATTATTGCCACTTATTATCAATAATATTTTACTGAATAAGCCATTGCCTGTCTATGGGGAGGGCAAGAATACGCGTGATTGGCTATATGTGCAGGATCATGTTGAGGCGATTGATTTAGTTTTTCACAAGGGTAAGCCTGGGGGTACTTACAATGTAGGCGGTTCCAATGAATGGAAAAATATTGATTTAGTCTATCATATATGTGGCCTAATGGATTATAAGCTAGGCCGTGTTGCCGGCACATCGGCGGGACTCATCACTTTTGTAAAAGACCGTTCGGGTCATGATCTTCGCTATGCCATAGATGCAAGTTTGATACAGCAAGAGCTCGGATGGCGTGCTCGCCATAGTTTTGATGAGGGGATTCATGCCACGATTGATTGGTATCTGAGCAACAAGGAATGGCTAGGGAATGTAACTTCTGGTGAGTATTTGAGTTACTATAATCGCCAATATGGACTTTAAAACAGATTTTTTTTTAAATTCAATGGAACATTTAGATTAAATGCCGCTTAATGTCCTAAATTTGCGTGATTTTACCGTTTTGAAAAAAATAACAACATACAACCCTCTTAAGTTATTGATATTGCCATTGGTAATACTGTTAGGTACTTTAGAATTGAGTGCTCAGTTTTACCCATCAGCTTATGGCAATATTTATGATAAGAATCGAAATAAACGCGATTTTATCGATAGCTTATCGACTCGAGACTATAACCGCTATGATTTTGAAGAGTATTTAAAAATGCGGGGAGGGGAAGATCCGGAGTTGGAAGCAATGAAAGACTCCACTAGGCGGATGGTTGAGAAATTGCTTACTGCCCCTGATGAATTGAGGAAGATAGGGGTTTCTGATTCGCTAATTGATAAGATAAAAGAGTTAAACGCACTAGAGGACACATTGGTCACTATCGAAGAATCACTCTTAAAAAGACGAATGAATAGAGATTCCTTGAAGCGCAAAGACAGTCTCAGTCTTAATGATGTCAAAGAGATGATTAAGAAGCGCCGTCAGGATATATACACCAAAGCGTTTAAACTTCCAGAAGCATTTGTATATGGTCAAGAATATTTTAGGAAAAGCATTGTCGAACTAAGCAAAGAGAGCGAAAAGCGATACCGTCCACCTGATAATTATACATTGAATGTCGGTGATGAATTGAATATAACGCTTTGGGGATTTACAGAGAAAAGCGATCAGTTTAGGATTGATAATTCGGGAAGTATCAATCCCGAGGTGGTAGGCAAGATATATTTGCAAGGGATGACATACGAGAAGGCAGTTAAGGTTATAAGAGATCGATATGATGGTGTCTATGATTTGAAAAAAACCAATATAGAGATTACCATGGCCTATTCAAAATCAGTTACTGTCAATATAGTAGGCGAAGTTTTTAACCCTGGAACCTATACATTCTCCTCCATTAATTCAGCATTCAATGCATTGATCGCGATGGATGGTCCTAATCAGCTGGGTAGTGTGCGCAATATATTTATAAAGAGAAATGGAAAGACTATCAAAAATTTAGATGTATATGAATACTTGAATAATCCAGATAGTGAGATGGATTTTTTCCTTCAAGATAACGATTATATAGTTGTTCCATCGCTTGAAAATGTGGTACATATTAAGGGTGAGGTAAAGCGTCCCTATAATTATGAGATGAAGGAAGGAGAGGGTCTTCGTGAGCTGGTTAAGTATGCTGGCAATCTCAAGCCTGGCGCTTATGTAAAAGCGATTAATATAAAGAGATTTGAGAACAGTAGAGAGGTGCTTATCGATGTAAACTTAGATAGCCTTATTACTTTCAATAAAAATTTTCCATTGCACGACGGAGATAGTGTATTTGTATATAAAATTCCGCAATCCTTACACGATTTTGTAGAAATAATCGGCGCTGTTAGGGTGCCAGGAAAATATCAACTCACCAAAGGTGATCGCATCGCTGATATGCTACATAAAGTTGAAGGACCTAATAATTTGGCTGACCTCGATAAAGCTTATGTGATCAGACTTAATGAAAAGTTAGAGAAAGAGATAATCGCATTTGATATCAAAGATGTATTGCTCAATTACAATTCGATTGACAATATCCCATTAAAAGGGCTAGACACTATACAAGTCATATCCCTCAATGATTCGCGCCAAAAGTATGTGATATACATAGCGGGAGAGGTCAATAAACCTGGTGAAGTAGAGTATGCTGAAGGGATGACCTTAGGTGATCTTCTCAAGATGTCAGGGGGCTTAAAACGCGAATCAGCTAATAGCAGGTTAGAAGTGTCGAGGATGATACTCGGTAACCGCGATGATGATATGGCATTTGTCTCAGGGGAAAGGATATTGATGAAAAGAGTTGATATTGCTCCTGACTTACAAATCCCACAAGATGCCATTGATTATAAACTAAAACCTTATGATCAAGTATTTGTGCGCATATCACCAGATTTTGAACAGCAGCAACAAATTGTTATCTACGGCGAAATAAATTATCCTGGGGAATATACGCTTACGAGCAAAGGGGAGAATGTAATCTCACTTATCGAAAGAGCGGGTGGCTTTACGAATTATGCATTCAAAGCGGGTGCACGCTTGTATAGAAATGCGGATAGTTTAGGGTATGTATTGCTGGACTTAGAAGATGCGATATCCAATCCGCGGAGGACCAATTACAATTATATATTATCCGATGGGGATAGTATCATTGTACCTAAGCTCAGGGATTATGTAACCTTAAGGGGTGCTATAAGGCACTTTGAAGTAGATAGTCTTACTCAGTTTAGCGTACCCTTTGAAGGACGTAAGTCGGCAAAATGGTATGTAAAAAAATATGGCGCAGGATTTGGGAAAGACAGCAAAAAATTTAGAACTTATGTGCAACAAGCTAATGGACGTGTATATAAAACCCAAAAGCGCATCTTCTTTATCAATAAATACCCAAAAGTAGAATCAGGTGCTACTGTTTTTGTAGATCAAAGTGATCGAAAAAAGACGGAAAAAGACAGACGCAAGCGAAGGGAGAATCGAAATTGGAATGATGCTTTTGATAGTCTGACATCTAAGATAGCTACTGTATTATCTATATTTGTACTCGTTCAACAAGCAAAGAATTAATGGGCAATAAGAGGATATATATTCAGGAAAACGAGGATGATAAATATAAGATTTCGGATTTTATTCGACTTGTTTTTTCTTACACTAAATTTTATCTAAAAAGGTGGTGGTTCATAGTGCTTTGTATGCTAGGGCTCACAGCATTGGCTTGGATGTATGTAAAGTATTACAAGCCTACCTATACGGCTAAAGCAGTATTTATGACCAATTCAGATAGCGGCAATCCATTAGGTGGTATTATGCAGCTTGCTGGACGATTTGGGTTTGGTAATAATTCGCGTGAGGTAGATTCTGAAAAGATCGTAGAATTATTAGGTACCAGACAACTCGTGTTGAATACCCTTATGACAGAGGCAGAGATAGAGGGCAAAAAAGATATTCTCATAAATCATTACGTGGATATGATGCAAAAAGCCAATCCTAAGGATACACTGCAAAAGTTGACGAAGAAGCATATAGATTCACTCTCCTATAAAGAAAATGCAATTGCCACTACCATCTTTAATAAAATCGTTAAATCTCAGCTCAAAAGCAGCGCATCAAAAAATGGATTAGTCAATGTAAATTTTACAACACCAGATGAAGAATTTGCGGCTGCTTTCCTCAATAGTTTGATGGATCACACAGTAAATTTTTATGTACGTAAAAAAGTTGAGCAACAACAATTTGCATTTAATTTCATAAGAAATCAAGTGGATTCTCTCAAGGGTCGCTTGAATAGCAAAGAGTATCAACTATCCAATTGGTATGATAGTAAAGTAAAAGAGCTCAAAGCAGGTAGCCTTAAAGCAGGTGAATATATGAGTCGGGTGGACTTAGATCGTGAAGTGGAGATTCTCAGTGTTGCCTATGCAGAGGGCTTAAAGAATCTAGAACTCGCAAGAATGAATTTAATGAGTAATACACCAGTCATTCAGATATTGGATCGTCCTTTAGTACCCATCCAAAAAAATGTACCTTATATGCGGACCTTTATCTTTTATGGACTTGTATTTGGTGCATTTATAGCCATCATTCTGCTAACATTGTATAAGTTAATTATGGACGCAAATAGAGAAATTCAGAATAATGAAACTCAATAATATTGAAGGCTTAATAGTAATAGATCCAAAAATTTTTCACGATGCGAGAGGCTATTTTTTTGAGTCGTTTCACATAGAAAAGTATAGAGCATTAGGGATCGAAACGGAATTTGTTCAAGATAATATTTCTGTATCCAATAAAGGCGTGTTGAGGGGTTTGCATTTTCAAAAACCACCTTATGCCCAGGCTAAATTAGTACAAGTGTTGGCAGGCATTGTCTATGATGTAGTAGTTGATCTTCGCAGTACCTCAGCTACATTTGGGGCGCATTATGGCATCCTATTATCAGCGATCAATAAGAAGCAACTTTATATCCCCAAAGGTTTTGCACATGGGTTCCTAGTGCTTTCCGATACTGCTGTATTTCAATACAAATGTGATGCCTATTATACCGCTGAAGCTGATTCAGGAATTTATTATGACGATAAGGATATCGCTATCGAGTGGCCTCTGTCTGACAACCTGATAGTGTCCGATAAGGATAAGAATTTGCAGCTTTTTATTGATTATCAATTAAATCCATCTTTTTGAGAATATTAGTAACAGGTGCTAATGGTCAATTAGCAAAGTCTATAAGGCAAATGATGAATCATTTTTCACAGGCCGAAATACTGTTTATGGATAGGTCTGAACTGGACATTGTAAATATTGCAAGCACCACGAGGATTGTTACCAGATTAGATGCTAAGTATATCATCAATTGCGCTGCCTATACGAATGTAGAGAAGGCTGAAACGGATATCGAAAATTGCATACTTGTCAATCATCAAGGAGTCAAGAACTTGGCCTTGGCCTGTGAAAACCTACCTACACGCATAATACATATATCCACCGATTATGTTTTCGATGGCAATTCAAAAAATCCATATAGCGAAACCGATCCTTGTAATCCAATCAATCAATACGGCTTATCAAAATTAAGAGGAGAGGCAGAACTGGATATGGGAAAGCATATCATCATAAGGACGAGTTGGCTCTACTCCGTGTATGGGCATAATTTTTTTAGAAGGATGTGGGAACTTGCCAATAGGCGTTCCGAAATTACTGTGGTAGATGATCAGATTTCTAGTCCTGTATATTGCAACGAACTGGTTAAGTTTATCGCTCTTTGCTGTAATCAAGATGTAGCAAGTGGTCTCTATAATTTTAGCAATTCCGACGCTTGTAGTTGGTACGATTTTGCCTCAGCGATCATTCGATATGTAAATCCTGAATGTATCGTAAAACCGATTTCGTCTATTGAATTTCCGCAGCAAGCGAAAAGACCCTCTTATTCTTTTTTGAGTACCGAAAAAATTGTAAATAACCTTGGTTTTCAGCCTATCAGCTGGAAGATAGGATTGGAAGATTGTGTTAATTTTTTTAATGAATAATTAGATTAAATATTTTTATGTTGAATAATAGATTAGTTGTGACAGAAAATGAAATTGCATTATTAAAAGACATTGTGTATCAAGCGGCAGATGAAATAATGCGGGTTTATAATTCTGAAATAATTGTAGCCTCCAAGGATGATAAATCACCATTGACGCAAGCAGATATGGCGTCCAATGAAGTGATAAAAAATGGTCTTACGAAGTACTTTAATACAATTCCCATATTGTCAGAAGAGATGAAACAGCAACCTTTTTCAGAGCGATGCGCTTGGTCTGAATTTTGGTGTGTAGATCCACTTGATGGTACAAAGGAACTTATAAATAAAAATGGGGAGTTTACTATAAATATAGCGTTGATCCAGGATGGTTATCCAGTGTTCGGCATTATTTATTTACCAGTACTACAACAAGGTTATTTTGGATCAAAGGAGTTAGGTGCTTATAAATACACATACAATGGCTATTCAATTCCTATTCACTGTCCAGAGGTAACATTAGGTACAGCTATTCATGTAGTGGGAAGCCGTTCGCATCTCGATTCTAATACGATGGATTATGTGAACTACTTAAAAACTATGTTTTCATCTGTGGATATGGTTTCTAAGGGTTCAAGTCTAAAATTCTGTATGGTTGCTGAAGGGCTTGCTGCATGTTATCCACGTTTTGGTCCTACTATGGAATGGGACACCGCAGCGGGGCAGATTATTGCTGAGTCGGCTGGCGCATCGGTTTTCAATGCTGAAACCTTGGCAAGAATGAATTATAACAAAGAAAATCTCCTCAATCCTTCTTTCATTGTATTTGCAAAAGGGATACCACTTTCTAATCAGCCTTTATAAATATGAATAGGCCTACTTTACATATTGCATTTCCTGTCTTTAATGAGTCAATAAATTTGCCCATTCTATTAGAGCGACTAGATAATGTAATAACAAGTTCGCTTAGTCAATATACATGTAAAATCATAGCCGTTGATGATGGCAGTAGAGATGATAGCTATGAGGTCTTAAAAAAATTAAAGAGTAGGTATGATTATTTGCAAATCATAAAGTTCTCAAGAAATTTTGGTCATCACAATGCGATAGCTGCAGCTTTGCAACACTGTGATGGGCAAGTTAATATATTGATGGATAGCGATCTGCAAGACCCGCCAGAATCCATTCCATCACTCATCGCCTTACTTGATGGTGATGTAAAAATGGTATATACCATCCGAAATAATTATCGTGTTGGGTTGTTAAAAAAATGGAGCTCGGCTTTATTTTGGCGCTTAATCAAGAAAGGTAGTGGGCTTGATATCCCTGAGGGACAATCAATGCTGCGTGCATTTGATCGCAATGTATTGTTAGCATTAAGACAGTGTAAAGAATATCATAAATTCTATGCTGGACTGTTTGCCTACGTGGGCTTTAAATATAGCACCTACACCATCGACAATCAATTGCGCGCTAATGGGCAATCGAGTTATTCCTGGGGGAAAATGATTAAATTGGGATTTACAGCACTCTCAGGATTTTCACATAATATGGCGACCTTTATAGTGGGATTTTCTGTTTTATGGATAGGGATTGGAATGGCCTTGTTTGCTTGCTTACAGTATATGGGATGTCTTATAAATACAAATATCTTATTCCTACTCATACTTATAATCGGTGCAAAAATTATTTTTTTTCAAGGTATTATAATTTGGTTATTATTATATGTTTTTCAGCAATCAAAGAATCGACCTGCTTATATTATTGAACATATAATTGAATAAGGATTTTTTTTGTTTGCATATCAGATCATTATTTAGCTATTATTGAAAACTGTCGTATCTATATTACAACCTGCTTTTTTGCCTTGGTTAGGCCATTTTAATATGATTGCTAATAGCGATGTATTTGTGTTTTATGACAATGTGCAATTTGAGCGTAGAGGGTGGCAAAATAGAAATTATATTAAAGACAAGAATGGCGAAAAAAAATTGTTATCAATACCAGTAGCCACAAAAGGCAATTTTCATACACCCATTCATAATATAAAGATATTTTATGATAAAAAAACAAGGTCCTCAGTAGAGGGGATATTGTATCAAAATTACAGGGATAGCCCATTTTTTAGCCAAGCTTTTTCTATCTTACAAAATTCATTAGATCGCTGTCCTGTTTTTCTTTCAGATCTGACTATTGATCTTACAATCGCGTATGCTGCCTATTTAGGTATCGAGCATACTAGATTTATTCGAGCATCTGAAATTGATATTGCCATGGATCAAGGGCCTACTGGCAATTTAGTCGCTATTTGTAATTATTTCAAAGCAACACATTACATCAATGGTCCTGCCGGAAAAGCATATATGGAAACCGAAAAATTTATGGATGCTGATATCCAGTTTGTATGGCACGATTATTCCCACCCTGTTTATACACAGGGGTCTCATCCATTTTTATCATATTTGAGTATATTTGACCTGATTTGTAACCAGGGTAAGGATTCCCTTTCTATACTCTATCAATCACAGATACAATATGGATAAAATACTAGTAATTGGTGCAGGAGGTTATATAGGTACCACGCTTGTTCCCTATCTATTGGAAAAAGGCTTTGCTGTTCGTGCAGTGGATCGTTTCTTTTTTGGTCCTACACTCGATTCACTAGCACATAATCCAAATTTAGAAATTATTAGGGCGGACATTCGTGCGGTAGAATCTAATCTCTTTACAGGAGTCAATACTATTATTGATCTCTCGGGGATTAGCAATGACCCTTCAGTAGAATTACTCCCTGAAATAAGCAATACCATCAATCGCGATGCACCAATACAATTTGCGATAAAAGCAAAAGCATCAGGCGTAACAAATTATTTTTACTCTTCTTCATGCAGTGTTTATGGCGATGGTGCTGGAAGAATATTAGATGAGAATGCCATCTTAAAACCGATATCTCTTTACGCTCGTACTAAGGTGGAAGCGGAGCAGGGTTTACTGCAACTCAATGATGCTGATTTTAATGTAACCATTATGCGCAATGCCACTGTGTATGGCCTTTCTATACATCGTATGAGATTTGATCTCATCATCAATATTATGACACTCAATGCTTGGAAAAACAATAAAATATTTGTACTTGGTGGAGGTGAACAATGGAGGCCACTTATCCACCTTCAAGACTTAAATAATATTTTCTTAGCTATATTATCCTTGCCTGCTAAGATGCGCAATGGTCAGATTTTTAA
>CAYZQX010000122.1:0-9815 GCA_964480615.1 uncultured Chitinophagales bacterium
ATGATGGATACAGGGTCGTCACAGTCGCCTATGTTAATGGTATAAAAAACGGTATTGCAAACTCCTAATGGATTGCAGGCGGTTATGGATAATGAATCAGGGCCATACAACTCAAACCCTGGGAGTGGTGTATAGGACACACAATGACCATTAATTACTACAGAACATTCAAAAGTAGAATGTGCTGAAGAAATTTCATATTCAGAACCTAGATCACAAAATTCAGGACAAAGCTCTACAGTGGTGAATGGGGCTGTACAAGCGGTATATTCAGCGCAAGGCACCTGCGCACTGAGTGCTGAAAAGATGCTAACGCAAAACAATATCACATAAATAAATAGCTTAGCCATAATAAGTAAAATATTTTATTATTCTCATTAATACATGAGGCAGTGTTACTAAAACAAATTATATACCACACTTTATTTTTTTTGCCAAAAAGTGCGACTAGTTACATTATATAGTGCAAGTTACAAAAAAAAATCCTTCCTCGCAAGGCGAAGAAGGATCTTAAAATCAGTGATGATATTTTGATTAACTTTCCCTAATGGTCTTAAGGAAATGTCTGTTGCTATTATATATTCTAGCGAGTTGTCTTACCGAAAGACCATAACGTCTTTCCAAACTCAATAAAATATTATAGAAGGTGGCTTCTCTTTTTTGAAGCTCTTCATACACATCTCTGACTATCAAATAGTTACGCATAGTATCCTCTTTAACAAGATTCATATCCAATGCTTCCTCAAGCGTCATCTGAGTAGAGATGGAACTCTTAAATAATGATTTAATATCTTTGGTTTCCATATTTTTTGCCCTTTTTCTGAGATATATTATAACAATAAACGTACCATCTTTTATTTTTTTGCAAAAAGTTTATCCACAGTCCAAACACCAATTCCATAAGGCTTTGAGCTATTACAAAAAGAAAATCACAAAAGGAATTATTCAATTTCTAGGATTCTTGTTTAGTTTATTGGAATCTTTCGCATTTTTTGGACATAACACGCCTCAAAATAATACGCTAAATTACTATTAAGTATCCAACAAAACAAATTAATTCTGAATTTTTGCAAATATAAGGACCATTAAGATGTATGGAAGCCTTTTAAAGGTCTATCATTGCCTATTAACTGATATTATCTGTTTTAAACTTCAATGTTTACCCCCTATTTCTTTCAGTTTTGCAACCATAATCTAGCAACCTTCAACTGCCTATTACATTGAATTTTAATGTAATTACAATAATGCCATAGAATTATATTTATTGAATATAGAAGAGCCAGCTCCATAAATGAAAACCTTTTAATTAGCGTGAGGTTAGCCCACAACAAGATAAGGAATACGATCAGGTTAATAGGGAATATATTGCCATTAGTAGGTAGTAAGCAGCTGCCCATATGCTGGATTTTATATTCCTACGCCTCACACTTACTTTATTATTAATTAATACGGCAATCCAGAAAAATAATGCATTGAGTTAAGAATTCAAGACTGCTTGCTTACATGAATGAACCGTGTTATAAAGTGTGGATTTGTGGCAGCTCTTGCTTATCGAGGTGTTTTAACCTATCAAGCACCGTACCTGGAGCTGCTTAGTAGATGGTAAAGATTGGGGTTATATCTTAGTAAGATGGGCTGTTAATGCGATAAGGATAGAAGGGGTTTAGTGCAGGGCTGGCAGGCTTTCAATTTCTGTGTAGATATATGTTGTTGAAAGCCTGCTAGCCCTGCACCGGAGCGATAGCGCAGCCCCGTATAGCCTGGGCCTGTAAGGCATCGCCAATATAATTATTGAACTAGACAGATCACTATTCGGTTTGAAATTTTTTGGGCGTACTGTAGCTAGAAGAAATTAAGCACATATAACATCATTAATCTACGAATCAGCGCAATAGACAATAAAATAATTTGGCTTTATTTCAATACAATCACATTATGTATATTTGCGGCATGGGCAGATGGATGGCAATAGATTATGGATTAAAGCGGGTGGGCTTAGCAGTGACCGATCCCCTAAAAATTATTGCTACAGCGCTTACAACTGTGGAAAACAAATTGGTGTTAGAATATATTGTGGACTATCATAAAAAGGAGACATTGGAACAAATTGTAATTGGTGATCCACTTCATTTGGACGGCAAAAAAAGTGCAATGAATGAAGAGGTTGATAAGTTCTGTATGCTGCTGGCAAAGTCGCTACCATCAGTACCTATAAAAAAGATAGATGAACGCTATAGCTCAAAAGAAGCAATGCAAAGTCTTATACAAAGTGGAGTAAAACGCAAAGACCGAAGACAGAAAGAATCTTTGGACAAGGTGAGTGCCACCCTATTATTGCAAACTTATATGCAAAACCCTTATTAGAATAAAAATGAAATTACCGATTATAGCTTATGGAGATCCCATACTAAGAAAAATAGCAACGCCTATTACAAGTGAATATGTGGGTCTATCGGAATTGATTGAAAACATGTTTGAAACGATGTATCATTCCAGCGGTGTAGGTCTTGCTGCACCTCAAATAGGATTATCCATCAGGCTTTTCGTGATAGATACTTTCCCTGCTGCTGAGGATAAGGAAGAGAGCAAAGAAGCAGGTATCAAAAAAATATTTATTAATCCCAAGATGATTAAGGAGTATGGAAACAACTGGACATTTACTGAAGGATGCTTGAGTATTCCAGGGGTGCGCGAGGATGTACGCAGAGACGATACTATAGAGCTTGAGTATCAGGATGAAAATTTCGTGACCCACCAATCCGTATTTACAGGTTTTGCGGCGCGTGTTATACAGCATGAGTATGATCACTTAGAGGGCATACTATTCATAGACAAAATAAACTCACTGAAAAAAACACTTATAAAATCTAAACTAATGAAGATTTCTAAGGGCGATGTAAGGGTGGATTACAAGATGCGATTTCCATTAAAAAAGAGATAATAAGTATATGCTTTGTAACTCAAACCATTGAGATTATGGAGATGCTTGTAGCCCTGGTTGCTTTCGAATTTTTTATTTTTTTATAGGCAACAGGAATCTTCGCTTACGCTTGATTGGTCAGGACTTCGCTGTGCTGGCAAGTATATTAATTCAACGGCAGCCAGAATCTTCGCAAGCTCGAATTGCTAAGGCACAGGGCTGGCTGGCTTTCAATTGCTAGAAAAAAAATAATGTCGAAAGCCAGCCAGCACTGCACAAACCTTTTCAATCCCTATCGCGATTACAATGACATATGCCAAGTGATGAAAATGACTAATCAATAGTGCTTTATGATAAACTTATGTTCCTATAGTTAAAAAAATGTTGATCAATTTACCTATTAATGTAATGATACATTTCATACAACTATAATTCGCTGTTCACGAAATAGTCCTTTGTTAAAAATATTGATATATGCTGATGATACCACCAAAATTCTTATTCATTATAGAATAAGCGCTCATTACAATATTTCATTGGTTTCGGTTCGTTGATTAGTGAATTCGCTATCGACTGACCTTAATGAGGTTGATGTACCAACAGGATATCATTCAACTCCAGTTGAGCTTGTATGTGCCATGGATTGTGTGTCAAATATGTTTGATAATTCCTAATTGCATCCTCACAATTATCCATATTATAATAACAGTGACCTAGTAAGCGATAAGGGTTTTGCCATGCTGGCCATAGTGTGATAATTTTTTCTAATAACACGATGGGTAGTTCAAAATTCTTTTTATCTGATTTGTCTTTTGCGATATTGTATAATCCCACTAATACGAGTTGATCATAATTAGGATACATCCATTGATTATCGGGAATAGCATATTGATTATAAAGTTTGTGGTAATTGGTTTCTCTATTCTTAGTCGTCTCCCACACGATTGTATCCCTGTAATCCCTGTATAAAACTACGATATGCTGTGGCAATAATATGGTATTCAGTGATACCCCTACCCCTGTAGCTAAATCGGTGTAGAGCATACTCAATATATCGCAATCAAAAATTCTATAATTGAGACAAGTGGTCATGCTGCTATGGTACTCTTGTATAAGTAGGGATGAATCGGTCAACATACTGCCTAACCATTTAAGCTTATTTTTTTTAGTTAATCTCGACTCATTCGGATCTATACTAAAATTCTGAAGTTGCATATTGCATCTCCAGTTTTGCAATAACTTAATCGCGCTAGTATCTAATTTATAACCTGCCGTTTTTTCGAGGTACAATATCTTTTCGATAATAGATGTTTCATATTGCTCAGGAAGCGGAATAGATTCATCTTGTTTGGCGGCTGATGGTATAAGTTTATTGTTATGTATATAGGCATCCTTACAGCTACTGACAAGTAACAGGCTAGCCCACAGGTAAATATTAAGGATTGCCCAGCAGCGACAAAGCTTCATCTTCTTTAAGACGCATAATTAGTTGATCGGACTTAGTCTTATCTTTATATCCGCAAAGGTGCAATAAACCATGCACCATCACTCTACTCAATTCCTGTTCAAATTCAATTTTCAATGAACTAGCATTATCTCTTACCCGATCAATGCTTATAAATAGATCGGCATCGGTATAATCGGCTTCGACTATAGGAAACGTAATAATATCGGTATAATAATCGTGATTGAGATAGCGCTTATTAATATCGAGGAGATATTCATCATCGGTGAATATGTAGTTTACATTGCGAAGCTGACAATTGTGCAAGTCGGCGATGGTGCCAAGCCATTTTTTATAGATCGTTTTATTTTTCAAAACGAATTTAAGCGGTGGCTCAGTAAAAAAACTTAGTTTCAAAACTAGAAATTAAAGTGTATGGAAACTTTGCTACCATTGTTTTCATACACAACCTTGTGAGCAAGTTTTTGTATTATGAAGACCCCACGGCCATTAGGCTTAACGATATTAGAACTACAAGTAGGATCGGGAATACTATTGATATCAAATCCATTTCCTTCATCAGAGATAGAGAAGGTGAGTTCGCAATCATTTTTATTCGCACTTATGATGACATACTTATTAGGATCGGCATTATTGCCGTGATGAATACAGTTATTCACTGCTTCAGTAAGCACTAATAGAATATCATTAAAATCTACTGGACCCATCTCACAGCTTAAGGCAAACTCAGTGAGAAACGGTTCAAGCAGTTCGATGTTTTCTGGATTAGAAGATATAATGAGCAATTCCTCTTGAGCCATAAAGGTAAGGCAAAGGACAAAAATAGCCTAAAAAGCGATTTCAGTCAAGCCTTATGGCATCGATTTTAAATATTTTTCTACTAATGATTTATAATAAGGTTTTAGATCCGCAGGTGCGGTCTTATACATTTCGACTTCTGCTTGTCTTTTTCTCAAGTAGTCGGCCAATGCTGGAGGAATATTCCTAGCAAGATCTTTACCTGATTGTGATTCACGCTTATTGTCTTGATCTTGCTCACGTTCTGCTTTTTCAGCTTCGAGCATCTTACTCATAATTTGCTTTTGTCGTGCGAGCATTTCAGCAGTTAATTGCTTATTAACAAGATCCTTTTCAGTCTGTTCCATTTCTTTGATCATTTGATCCATTTCACCACCATCTTTTTGACCATTTTTTCCTTTTTCTTTTTGCATTTTTTTCAATGCTTCTTTGATGGCGGCTTGTTGTGCTGCGGTTTGCGCGAACTCTTTACTCATCCCTTTGTCGGAAGGCTTAGAGCCAGGTTTTTTTCCGCCATCCGATTTGCCAAGCATTTCTTCGAGTTTTTTATTCAACTCTTCCTGCATTTTTTGCAGATCTTTCATGCCTTTTTTGGGTTTGCCTTTTCCTTTGCCGCCTGGCTTATCACATGAGCCTGATCCTGGAGGACCATCTTGCTGCATTTGCTGCTGCATTTGATCCATTGATTCGCTGAGCATTAATGCTAGGTTATTCAAACTGGTCATTACATACTGCTGATTAGCACTTGCTTGAGGGATACGTCTTTCTTCAAGATGATTGAGCGCATCACCCATATTTTTATCGATTTGTCCCAGCTCTTTCACTACAAATGCTTCGATTTCAAATACGCGCTTACTAAGTGCTACCAAGCTATCCTGCACGATTTGAAAATCATCATTAATTTTATGCTGATTCTGGACTAGTGGCAAGAAATTAGGGTTATTAACTGTAGTACTAGAAAAATCATCCATCAATCGCTCTTGATCTTTAGAAAGGGTGATCAGATTTTCTAATAACTGTCTAATAGCCTTGAGGTCTTCTTCCTGCTGCTCTTCTTTCATTTCACCCATCTTGGCTTGCATACTAGAGGCCATGTCTTTCATCTTTTTTGCAGCTTTCTTTTGTTTTTTAGCAGCAGCATTATTATCCTTTTGCTCCATATCTTTCATGCTGTCCTTCTGCTCTTGCTCCACCTCTTCACCTTGTTTTTCCTCTTCCTCTAACATATCCTTCTTATCATTGAGCTCTTCATTCATCTTATCGAGCTCTTTCATATCTTCTTTTATATCCTTAAACTCTTCCGTAAGCTCCTCCTGTTTTTGTTTTTCCTCTTCTAGCTTGCCTGATTCATTTTCATCCGTCTTATCCCCCAAAGAGTCTTGTTTCTCAGCAAGTTCATTGAGTTTATCGATGGTTTCTTCCATTTTTTGTTCAAACTCAAGCTGCTTCATGAGCTCAAGCATGCGATCGAGTTCTTTTTTCATATCCTCATCATTCATCTTCAACTCCTCCATCTTTTCGAACATCTCCTTATCCTTCATTTGTTCCATCATCTCTTCAAATTTCTTGAGCATCTCTTTCATCTCTTCTGATAGCAACTCATCCATCATTTTTTGAAGCTTATCTTTCTTCTCTTGTATTTCTTCTGAGAACTGTTTAAACTCCTCTTGGTTTTGATTGTTTTGCTTGTTCTTCTCTTGGATATTCGCGATTGATTGTTCCATTTTTTTATGCTTTTGCAGCATCTTTTCAAGCTTCTCTTTATCTTCCCAACTCAGCTCTTTTTTATCAATGAGCTTTTCCTGCATTTTTTTCAACTCTTCTTCTAAGTCCTTCGCATCTTTAATGGTCGCTTTGAGTTCTTCCTTAATCTCCTTGCTCATCTCATCGGCATTGTCTTCCATTTCCTTAATGGAAGGCAATTTATAAGTCATCAACTGACTCTTCGTACTTTTAGAACCATTCACACCATCATTATCCCAAACTTCAAAATAATAATTCACCCTGTCACCTGGTTTTACTTGCAGTTCACGCAAATCAAAGAGATGAGTGAACTTAGTTGCAGCTTTACCCAGTGCTTTATGGATATAATTTTGAGATGCTATTCCATTAGTCTCATTAACAGACTGTACTTGATAATGAAAAATAAGATCTTTAATACCATAGTCATCGGATGCATCGCCAGTAAATACTACCAATTTCTTTTCACTAGTGTCTATAATCTCTGAGACATTAATAGTAGGAAACAGATCGGGCTTTACAGAAACTCTATACTGAATAGAATCTGACTTACCTAGTTCAATATTATTTACATACAAGGCATACAACTCATCTTGCATCATTTTTTTAGTGTAGGCAAATAGCTGTTCGTCTTTTTGCTCGGCTTTAACTTTGTTATTATCACCGAAACGCACGATAATCTCATCGGTATTCTGTGTTTCAAATTGCCAAGTTATCTGTGTACCTTGGGGTACAGATATGTCGCCTATATTCGCGCTCATCTCATCTTTGAGACCCAGATAAGCCGGATAATCTAATGATGCACTAAAATTCAAAATACCTGGTTTAGGTATAACTTCTAGCTTATATAATTTCGATTGAAATCCACCTCCTTCAAAATAGAAATCTACCGATTCCTGTAGTTTACTGAACACATGACTGTATTCGGTTGCATTATTTTTCTTGAGTTTGTAAGGAAAATTTTTTATAACAATGAATGCATCAGCAGGGAGCTTTTCTCCTTCAACTTTTACATCCAAATTAAAATCATCATACTGAATTGCTTTAAGTTTTGATTCATCAATATTAAAATGGAATGGGGCTTCTCTTTCAAAATCAATATTGTTTTGTACCAATCGCTTTGAGCTGTCACGAATCATATTAGGTGCGGCGATCAGTAACGCAAACAGAGCTAAAAATGGAGGTAATAAATACTTTAAATATTTTTTGTTCTTGGACAAATCAACTGCATTGGTAAATGGAATGAGTTTAATGTCATTTATTTTTTGGTCAATACTCGCATCTATTAATGCTCTAGAGGAAGATGTCTCAGAAGATTCTTTTAGTTGTAAAATATTAATAAGCTTATCATTAACATTAGAAAAATGACTGCCTATAATGGATGCTGCTTTCTTATGTGATATGATCTTACCCAGCCTAACAAATTGCAAGAGTGGCCATAATACCATTGTAGCAATAATAGAAAGCCCAGAAATTAAAAAACTGTAAAACAATACTTTTCTTACTGACTTGGAGAAATAAAATTGGCTTTCCAATAGATTGATAACTAAAAACCATGCTAATAAGAGCGCAGCACTTATGAGCAATCCTCTAGTAAGTTTATTCAAGTAAAACTTTCTGATAAATTCATCCAGCCTGGCAATGAGCCTAGTATAATTGGAATTTTGAGCTTGATCCATCATTTGGGCAAAAATAAGACCTAATTAGGGTATTTGTTTAAAAAATAATGCCACAAAACCACATTTTTAGTTAATAAATGCATAATCTAATGGGTTAATCTTTGTTAATTGCCAAAAAACAAATATTTTTCCCTATTAAATAAAATGAACCGTCTATTAACACCGATTTTAGCAATCCTTGTGCTGCTTGCGCTCAATATTTTTTATTATAATAAATCTAGGCAGGCAACAATGATTGTAACGGATAATGTCACTCAAACCTCTCCGCATATCACTAATTCTAGTTTAATATTAGGCAATGACAGTACAAATCAAAAAAAAGATACCGTTTCCATTGAAATAAAGTCAAATTTAAAACTTGAGCGTTATTTCAGGGATCAAGGGTTAGAAGAATTTATTGATTCTTTAAGTTCTTCATTGGTAGCACTTGGATATGCAGATGCGCAAAATGAATTCAGTGAAAACTTCTATGATGGATTAAATAAATGCTATCTGAGAAAAGAAGCTGCTGAAAAACTACAAAAAGCTTGCGAAATATTAAAGGAGAAACATCCCGAATACAGATTACTCATATATGATTGTGCTAGACCACAATCCGTGCAGGAAAAAATGTATGAGAAAGTAAAAGGCACCCCACAGCAGAGTTATGTAGCATCACCTAAGGCGGTATCTTTACATTCATTAGGTCTTGCAGTGGATGTCACATTAATTTCAATTAACACTGAACAGGAATTAGATATGGGCTCGGCGATTGACGACCTATCCATCCTCAGTGATCCTTCTTATGAAGAACATTTTCTTAAACTAGGGAGACTATCAAAAAAACAAGTGCAGAACAGAAACATCTTGCTAGAAATAATGGAAGAGGCTGGCTGGAAAAGGCTCTCTACCGAGTGGTGGCATTTTAACGCACTACAAAGTTCTGAGGCAAAGAAAAAATACAAACCTATTCTTTAGCACTTGTCATTTTTCTTTAGCAATTTTTTGATTATCTAATTTGCGAATCTTTTATTTCTAAAACAGATAATGGCTATAAGATAACATGCTCACCTAAAACAAGCGTTTGGGTTAAAGGTGTTCTCAGTGTTATTGACCAATCCTGTTTCACAAAGCAATGGCATACTAAATAGGGCTGCTAAATAACTTATAAGTATGCGATTTTGGCGATGCCTGCGGCCCGGGCTCTACGCTATACTCCTCGCTCCTAAAGTCG
>CAYZQX010000123.1:0-9798 GCA_964480615.1 uncultured Chitinophagales bacterium
AATCTCATTATCTCAACGAGACTAGTCTGTTCGTGGCACAACGATAGGGATAGAAGGGGTTTGTACTGGGGTGGCGGGCTTTCAACTGCTAGTAATCATTATAACCGAAAGCCCGCCACCCCAGTACCGAAGCGTCAGCGTAGCCCCGTATAGCCCGGGCCTTTAGGCATCGCCCATTATTGAATGAATTAATCACTACATTTATTTATATCAATCTATATCATTAAATAAAAAATTTTCTATTGTATTCATTCTAAAATATCGTAGGCTATGGCAATTGCCTGCTTATATGTTTTTATGTGTATATAACTGGTTATGATATAAACAAAAAAAAGTTGATATTGTAACAATATCAACTTTCTAACTATGCACACAATTGGGATTGTATGCACAACTTTATTATAATTTATTTGTGATCGTGTCCTTCGTGACCAGTAGCAGGAGCAGGCGCTGTAGCAGGTTGTACTAAATCTTTAGCAGGTTGCTCTGCTGGCACTTCGATATCTGATTTTATTTGTAAGATAGTAGGATTAGGTTCAGCATTAGATTGAATAGTTACTGTCTTATTTTGCTTACCTTTTTTCTTCCCGCTATTAAATTGTACTTTGATCTCGCCAGTAGCCCCTGGAGCGATTGGATCTTTTGGCCATTCAGGCACGGTACATCCACAAGAACCTTTGCACTGAGAGATGATAAGTGGATTAATACCCGTATTAGTAAAAGTGAAAGTATGGCTGTGCTTTTCGTCTTGCTTGATATGCCCAAAATCCCATTCTAATTCCTTGAATTCAAGGGTTGTTTTTGGCAAGTTAGGATCCACGACTGGCTCAGCCGGAGCTGCAGGTTTTGCTGCAGGAGGTGTGGTAGGATTAACTTGCACAGGTGAGGCCGGTGCATCATTAACTTGTCCTAATACTTTGGAAGCTGGAAGTACCGTCATCATAGACGCTACTAGGAAAAATAAATAAATCTTAGATCTCATTGTATTTTATTTTATTAAAAAAATTTAGATGGTAAAAATACTATGAATTATTGAGTTATTAAACTAACTTTTTAGTTAATTCTTATTAATATTTTTTAGCTCAACAAATTCCACGATTAGACCATCATTAATTACCTAAGTTTAATGCTAGATTATCGAGGTATTACATTACCTATTACCTTTAAGCTGGTGGTTCCTGGCATGGTATTGGCCAATATATTTACGGACCGGTCTTGCTTGCCTTTTTTGCCATTGCCATTAAACTGAACTTTTATGTATGATTTTTGACCTGGCTCTATAGGTTTCTTTGTCCATATAGGTGTTATACAATTACAAGACCCTTGTACAGTTTGTATGACTAATGGATTTTTTCCTGTATTTGTAATTTCAAACTTTGTCTCCACTGCACCTCCTTCCTTTAGCTGCCCAAAATCCCATACCATCTTGTCGATTTTCATGGTTGTAAAAGTTTTGTTATCGGTCTCTTGCCGATTATTTTTAGTAGCAGGCTGATTCGTTTTGACATTATTATCTCTAATAGTGGCATTTGGATTATCCTTATCGCTCTTGGTATTAGTAGGGATCGTTGTGGAGGGAGTGCTGGAAGTATTTTGGTTGGATTTATTATCCGTATTTAATTGCCCAACCTCTTGCTTACAAGCAATTATCATTGTGATACTTAACACAAGAAATACTCGAATAGAATTGATCATTTTGATTAAATAATATTTTGATGCCAAAAAAAAAGCCTTCCAAAAAGATGGAAGGCTAATATTATAATGAAGGCTTTCTGATTAGTGACCAGCTGGTTTAGCAGCAGGAGCAGCACCTGGAGTTGCAGCAGCAGCGTCAGCAGGAGCATCAATGTTAGCCTTAATGGTAAGACGTGTAGGATTAGGATCGGTATTAGCTTGGATAGTCACAGTTTTAGACTGCTGACCAGATTTCTTACCTGAATTAAATTCAACTTTAATTTCACCTTCAGCACCTGGAGCTACTGGTTCTTTTGGCCACTCAGGAACTGTACAACCACAAGATCCTTTAGCAGAAGCGATGATTAATGGCTCTTTACCTGAGTTCTTAAATTTGAAGCTGTGTGTAACTTTTTGATCTTGCTTAATCGTTCCGAAATCGTGCTCCATAGTAGCGAATTCAATTGAAGTCTTAGGAAGGTTAGGATCTACCTCAGGCTCAGTAGGAGTAGCTGGTGTAGCAGCAGGATCCGTAGGATTAGCAGCTGCTGTTGTTGTAGCATCAGCAGGCTTAGTTTCACCGCTCTTAGCTTCGTTCTTACAAGATACTGCAAACAATACAAATGCAGCAAAGAAAAATGATAAAATTGACTTGTTCATTTTAAAAAATTTATTTTTTGGTTTTTTTGTTAATGATTAAATTCGATGCAAAGATAATTGCCAATTTTTATTCTACAACTAAATTTTTAGTTGTTTTTTGTTAAAATAGTCTAAAAACTCAACTTGACTCAAAGAGTTGATTGTAAAGTGTTTTGTTAGTGCAGCTTTTTGAGCTGCATATACCCCAAATTTTATATGTCCTATTCCTTCAATACTATGGGCATCAGGATTGATACTAATATACACTCCTTTATCCATACAGTAATTGATCCACTTAAAGTCAATGTCAAGTCTATGTGGATTAGCATTGAGTTCTATAACTACTCGATTTGCTGCACAGGCGTCAATAATCTTTTTATGATCAATAGGATAGCCTGGCCTGGCAAGCAATAATCGACCAGTTGGATGGCCGAGAATGGATGTAGCTGGATTTTCAATTGCATTGATTAATCGCTTGTTAGCCTTATCCATATCCATATTCAAGTTACTGTGTATGGATGCAATAATAATTTCAAAATTTTTAAGAAATTCGGGTTCATAGTCTAACTTACCATCGGATAATATATCGGCCTCAATTCCCTTAATGATTTTAAAGTTTGGATCTTTCTTATTGAGGACATCAATTTCTTTGTGTTGTGAGAGTACCCTATCCTCTTGGAGGCCATTCGCATAAAAAGCGGCCTTACTGTGATCGGTCATTACAAGATATTGATAGCCATATTGCTTAGCAGCATTGGCCATTTCAGCAATGGAATGAGCACCATCGCTCCAATTGCTATGGGCATGTACGACGCCTTTAATATCAGTTTGTTGTATTATATTATCTAACTCAATCCCAGTGATATTGAGCGGTTCCATATCACGAATGTAGGGTGGAATATAATTGCAATTTAGGTGTTCAAAGATTGCCTTTTCAGAGGACATCCCCATATCATCTTCAATGGGTGTGTAATTTATTTTTTCTAGGAATGCCTCAGGCCCTGTAGTCTCCAATAGATCAATAAAAAACCGACTAGCATCACTAGCATAAAAATAAACTTCAGTGCCGATGGGAGATTTATAGCATACTGCTTTATCGGACTCCCCAACTAATACAAATTCATGCTGTGGCAGAAATTCTTGTACAGCATCTATAGGATTGACCACATATTCTAGGAGGGACAATGTAGTACATTGTCGGCGCAGTTCACCTGTCCTTGCCCATTGCAAATCTCGAATAGTAGTTAACAATTTTTCGATTTCTAAAGCTTCAGTATCAGCTAAAGCATACAGTCTTTGGCCTTTATTGGATAGAACATAGTCCACGGATTTGCGAATATTTTCTTGTGTCTTAGCTCCGAAGCCCGATAAGGAAACAAGGCGATTTTCATTGCAAGCATATAATAGCTCACCTAATGATTCTATATTGAGTTCTTGCCATAAGGCTAATACTTTCTTTGGCCCCATCCCTTTAACTTGCAACATATCTAATACGCCAGGCGGTGTTTGGTTTTTGAGATCATCTAGCAAGGCAAAATGTCCTTTTTCGATGAGCTCAACCACAGCGTTTTTAATACTACTGCCTATGCCTTTTATAGCACCAATTTCAAAAGATTCCATCTCTACTAATGGTCGCTCATAACGTTCTATAGCAATAGCTGCATTCAAATAGGATTTGGCACTAAAACTATTATACCCGTGTAACTCCATGAGTTCAGCAGTTGACTTCAGGATTTTTCCGATCTCCTTATTAGAATACGACATGATTCATTCTATTTATTGTTAATTAATTAAAGATGATATTTTCTAATTCAAAGTAATAAATCACTTCGATGCAAGAAATATGAATTGCAAAAACAAAAAAACCGGCCTAAGCCGGTTACTGTATCATATTCAAACTTATTATAAATAAGTTATATTATTAAACGCTCCTTCAGTAATTGTGCTACTGCCCCCAGTACCTGTACAAGTGAAATTAAATGTACCGCTCACAACCTTATTGACTGTATCAAAAGTAGTGAATGTTATGCTTCCCGATCCAGGCGATGAGCCACAAGGAACTAAATCTTCTTGCAACTGTAAGTTTACATTGGCAGAAGTAGGATAAGTGCCAGGAGCAAAAGTACCACCAAATGTAATTAATATTGTAAAATTATCATTGGTGCCCATCATCATAAGACTTCCAATGGTTACTTGAGCTGATACAAAATCGGTGGACCAACTAGTACCATCAATTACTGCTGAAAAAGGCGCAGCCACACAAGCTGGGCAGTCACCTCCACAATCTACCCCGGTTTCAGTTCCATTCTGTATGCCATCGGTACAAGTTGGTTCAGGGCAGGCATTACAAGTACCACCACAATCCACACCTGTCTCTGTGCCATTCTGTATGCCATCTGTACAAGTAGGCTCTGGACAATCGGTACAAGGGCCTCCACAGTCGATCCCCGCTTCTCCTTGATTCTGAATACCATCAGAACAAGATGGACCTGCTACACAAGCGGTGCAAGGACCTCCACAGTCCACCCCTGTCTCATTGCCATCCTGTACTCCATTAGCACAAGTATTTACGCTACCACAAGCGGGACAAGCACCACCGCAATCAATACCTTCCTCTTGTCCATTTAATATTCCATCTACACAATTAGCTGGAGTACTGCAATCCTGACAGTTTGATCCGCCACAGTCCACACCAGTTTCATCGCCATTCATCACACCGTCATTACACAATGGACCACATATAGGGCAGTCACCTCCACAATCTACATTGGTCTCATCCCCATTTTGTACACCATCAGAACAACTAGGTGTAAAGCCTGGGATACAAGGCAGATTATTACAAGGGTTACAAGGTCCACAACAGTCAACACCAAGTTCACCTTGATTCTGCTTACCATCGGAACAAGAAGGATCTTTACGGCAACCACTTGTAACAAGTGCGACAAATGCCAGTAGGCATATTATTTGATAGAAATACCTCATTTATGAACAGTTTAGGGCAAAATTAGCAAATTATTGGTTTGAACAAAAAAAACTTACATAAAAATAGAACATTTCTAATGTTTGGCAATCGAAAAATACCCTTTCGCCAGTGCATGAGCATGAATTTCGTCATATTGCTTGAAAAAAAAGATGGAGTCCCCACCTAATTTATGATTCTTAGCATAAGCCTGTAAATTCCTTAAGTTTTTAGAATCTTCCACCTCCCGTATGTAAATCTGCTTAATACGATCTTTAAATATTTCTTTTAATTCTAAATATATTACGGCATCAATTTCAGTGCTATCCCCCATTAATATAAAGGGCAGCTCTGGATATGCAGCTAGTATATTGGTGATGGCCTTATACTTATGTGTTTCCGTAAGACCAGCTTTGGGATTATCTCTTTGAGTGGAAGGATCCCGCAATATCAATGGCCCTTTTGGGAAATGGTTATGGCTGAAAAAATCTTGGAGCATATCGTATAAATTCCATGGGCTCCTTGAAACATAAAATACAGGATTGGTAATACCATCATTGCTTACATGAAAGTGATTGTACAATTCATTAGCGCCAGTAATGGAATTTTTCAAATAAGCATTGGTGAAAATAGTTTTTAGCACCATTTTAAATTTATTACTCACGCCAGTATGTACGACAGTATCATCAATATCCGTAATGATACCATACTGGGCATTCCTATCAGGCAATAACAGGATATCACTTATTTGACTGTTGATTCCCAGCAAGGGTATCTCTATTATGATATCTAGCCACTCTTGATTGTCAATAGGTGTAGCTCCATTAGCGAGCTGAACATTAAAAAAGCCACGCTCATCACTTATAATCGACAATCGGTTTCCCAAAAAAATAATAGAGCCATTAATCCCAGGTACACCCTTAATTAAAAAACGCCTTTTGTTATTAATAAGATTGCGCCATCTACCATCTAATAAAGAAATTACAGGCTCAACTTCGCCCGTTACAAAACGCCCTTTTATGAAGGTATATCTTTCAGAAGAAAACCCTCTATATATCTGCATCCTTATTTGATCACCCGGATTTTCCACTAGCATTAATAATATACAATTAATTTCTAAATCACAGGGTAAAGTTAGCAATATTCATAATATATCATTTAGGGGTGAGCTGCTGATATTACAATTTATAATTTTTGGTTATTACCCTTGACTAATCACGCCAAATCATTCACAAACAAAATTCGAATAATAATTAGGGTTTGCTAAATAACTCATAATTACGCGATTTTGGCGATGCCTGCGGCCCGGGCTATTTGCTACAAGTCCTCGCTCCTAAAGTCGCTGTGGGCTTTACGCGTCTATCCCTATCGCGAATACAACTTGAAAGAGCATGTGCAAGAGAAGACATTTCCTATTTATGATGCTAGCTTTTTTGCTAAAAAGCAGAAATTATTGTGCATTTCTTTTGCACTTGTATATTCCATAATCGTTTAGTATAAAAGATATTGCAGGTATTGAGCATGTCCTACTTAAATAACAATATTTAAGATGATGGTGATGTCTAAAGGTCCGGGGTGCGCCAGGCTACACTTTCTGGCATTTATTTTTTTTTCATTGGCCGCCAGAATCTTCGCAAGCTAGATTTGTTTTCGGCCTTTTCCACTGACTCACTAATGTTACTAACTCTATATAGTCCATACTAGATCAAATGCATAGTTTACCTCAAAACCTATTGTACAGGGAGTCTGTGAAAAAGACTAAACCATTCCATATCCCTATCGCTATTACATAAATGCAAACTAACCAAGTATAAACTATATTCATACTAGCAGTTTTATAGAATATTTGAACAACAATGAATACATTTTATCAATGAAATTTTTGACTTATTGTGAGATAGGCTATCCTTTGATTCCAACTTTTTCTCAGGCAGGTTCAATCACATAATTACACAATCACATAATAGTAGATGCATAAAATGAATAACTAATCCATATTAATTATTAAGAAAAAAGAAAATTTCAAAGACGATAAGAGGTTCGCAATGATACCACTTATAAAATCAATTTTTTAACTTGTGTAAAAACCATTGTTAAGTAGAAAAAACAGCATTGACTTAATGCAAGTATAAACAAGGCATTATTAATCCTATGTTTTATCTCTAAGTAATGACACCAATAGTGTAATTAACACATTCTACAATTCACATAGCAAGCCCAATGGAGAAAAATCAAAGAGGGTAAAGGAATACTAACAACTGAACAATTGACCAGCTGTATTAAAAATTCATTGATAATTCAAAATATTGTAAATTGCGCAAAAATTAATCAAATCTGGTGGATAGTGATACATTACCTCATAAAAACGAATGGTCGAATAGTGGAGTTAGACCACATAGCCAAGGGATGTTGGATAAATATCTATCCCCCTTACACACCTGAATCCGTATTACAGCTCAGTGAGGAACTCACAATACCTATTGAGTTTTTACAGGACTCTATGGATATAGACGAACGAAGTAGATTTGAGATCGATGAAGAAGTCAAATTGATCGTAATTAATACTCCAGTTAAAAACAAAAATGAAGAAGAAGCTGAAGCTAATTTTATTACGGTTCCCGTTGGTATTATATATCACAAGGATCACATCATAACCATCAGCTCTCAAGAAAATCCTGTAATTGATTTTTTTCTCAATCGAAACATCAAAACATTTGATCCTGCTAATAAGGCCGAATTTATATTGCAAATATTAGATAAAAATGTTTATTATTTTCTGCAATATCTGAAGCGAATCAATCTGTTGAGAAATACTTATGAAAAAGAGTTATTTCATTCTAGCAGAAATATGGAATTATCCAAGTTGATAACCTTGCAAAAAAGTTTGATCTATTTCGCAACTACCCTAAGAGATTTAGAAGTAATGACGATGAAGATTCAACGTACCAATATACTAAAAATATCTACTGAAAGTGATGCTTATTATTTTTTGGGGGATGTAATTATCGATACGAATCAGGCAAGGGAAATGGCCGATCTATACACCAATATCTTAAATACAACGGTGGACTCCTTTGCATCCATCATATCGAATAATCTTAACATGGTGATGAAGCGCCTCACCTCTGTTACCATCATCTTAATGGTCCCTACCCTAGTAGCCAGTTTTTTTGGTATGAATGTAAAACTGCCTATGGAGAGCAATCCTTATGCCTATCTATTTATCATTTTGCTTTCGACTATGTTTGCATTTTCAGTAGTTTACTTTTTTAGAAAAAATGAACTATTCTAGTAGCGTGGAAGACTATAAGATATTGCCTATAAAGTTAAAAATTTCATAATACAAATTTCTTATACCTATTAGGTTTTCCATTATACCTTTATCAATAATCTCTCCTTACACAATGATCTATTAATCTTTCTAAGCTAAAGATTTTCATTTTTCGATTAGTAAAAACGCTAAAATAATCAAATCGAATTGTTATTGAACCGGTTGTACTCTTTAGTCAAAATCAAGATTAATTTAATGAATATAATAGAGTTCTAGTTTATTATTATTAGTTCAATCTACAATATATTTAGTAAAGCAATCTAGGCAATGTCTTTCCTATTTTGTATTCGCGATAGGGATGCGGAATGGTTTAGTCTTATGTGCTGACTCCCTGTACGAATGTGTTTCATTAATTAGGATGCCTTAACTTATACTATAGGTTTGATATTTATAGGAAGGAGGGAGACAGCACGTAAGACCGAAACGCAGTGTAGCCTGGAGCAGCCCGGGCCTTTAGGCATCGCCATAATCCCCTAATTTTATACTTAATAGATCAAACTTTATTCATTCAAATTATTGACAGTAAGCATATTTAGTATCCTATTTTGCTAAATGAGAAAGCCCGTAAATAATAATCTACAGGCTTTTATAAAACTTTGGTTATAGTATGATAAAGTTAACTTTAACAACCCTTCATATACTATTAACACAAAATAAAAAACACATAAAAATACTAGCTGATGTTAAGCTTTGATCTAATTTTTACAAACTGTTCATCGAGGTTAAAAATTTGATCCTCATCATAAAATTTCACCTCACCACTTTTTACATCATATATTGCACCTACAAGCCCGACTTGATGTTCATCGATCATCTTGCTCAGTATCCTGCTATTTTCAACAATATTAATCATTTGTTGTTCTATATTGATGTGCATTACATTGTCCACAAAATTTTCATTCGATGAATCGCGATCTTTAGTAATTGATTTTTCATTGAGCACAGCAGGAAGTATATGGCTAACCACTTTTTTTATGTTGCCTTCTTGTACATTATCACAAGCCCCTTTTATCGCGCCACAGCTTGTATGACCTAACACGACAATGATCTTTGAGCCCAAATATTTACAAGCAAATTCCAAACTTCCAATTGCATTTTCAGTAGCGATATTCCCAGCAAGGCGGACACTAAAGATATCACCTAATCCTTGATCAAATATGAGCTCGGCTGAGGTCCTACTATCACTACAAGATAA
>CAYZQX010000124.1:0-9779 GCA_964480615.1 uncultured Chitinophagales bacterium
TGTAAAAAATAATTGAAATTGCTGACTAAGCGATTGAATAGGATCACAATAAAAACAACATAACTTACAACTGGAAGGCTTAAAATGAAATAATCCTCTTATAATACAAAAATCATATATATCTATATTTATATATATATAATTTATGATATGTCAACAGCGCAAAAATGATGAACCTTAACACCATAGATTCAATAAGAGAATATTTCCATTAATATTTCCTCTATAACAGTGATTCAATCGCATTAACCCGGATTAAAATCAAAAAATATATACTAAATACTTCTATCACAAGGCATTGGAAGCGATGCCTATACATCTCTTTTAAACTAACTCGATAAAAAACAATCTACCTTTCACCAAGATCAAGACAAGGATATAAAAACTCGAACCTATTAGACAAAATAAAAATTAGAAAATTGATAATAGGTTTGATCCAAAATAACATAGCTCATTGTTAACCCTAGAACAGCTATTGCGAAAAAATATAAAATATAAAAGATTATCGAAATCAGATCAAAAGATTTAACATGACAGATAAAATGATAGAAGTATACAAATGAATGTACATAAAATGCACTAAAAATCAATAAAATTGTCAATTAAGGAAAGAGGCAATTTTACCAATAAGAAAGCAGAAAAAATATATAGTTACCTAATACTATTCAAAATTAGAATTAAAAAGTATTTAAATGAGTGTACCTTTACTGGACTAATAACTCATGTAATCAATTAAGCTAAAGCAAACAGTTAACACCTGTGCTTCTGTGGGTGGCAGTATAAAAAGAAAGAAAAATCAATTGATGGAGTCAATAAAGCATTTATAAATAATAAAAACAAGCATGTCTTTAAATTAGTTAGAACTCATAGGTAAGAACAAACAGATTTAAACCATGATTCAATAGGGAAATAGAATACAATTGACAAATATAATTAATATGACAAATCGGCAAAGGTGTTCAATTGGATCTATATCAATCAATATTATTTATTGAAGGCATGCTAATTTAGTCACCTACAATAATTTAACATACTGAAACTAACTGACAATGTAAAGTGTATAAGGCCCAAACTGCTTCAAGGGATAGGCCAATGACTTCCAAGTATTATCCATTTTATTGTTTTGATTGTAATTTGATGCTGTTCAAACACCTTGTCTCATAGCTAGTGTCAAAAGTCTTGTATCTCAATAAATTTATCTGCCTCTACATAGGTTATTAATCCGTTACTAACAATAAAAAAAAACTATTTATTCACCCAAACTTTCCAATTCTTTCACTTTGATTGAATTAAGTATATTTGCCAGCGGCAAGGATAGGAGCGTTAGCTCGCAATAGAAGTGGTTACGTAGTTTATAACTGCTGATTGCATTGCGAGCTAGTAGCGGATAGCCTGGTCCTTGTAGGCCACTAAGCGTATATTTCTACTTGTTAGCTGCTGTGGTTGTGGCATACAAGGAGCCGCCCAAGTTATAGAAACAATATATATCCCTACCCTATGATAATAAAACTTAGTCGCGCACCTATCTAGGTTTAATTTGAATCAAACTAAATTGAAAAACTTATTTCTATCTTTGCTACACCTATGGACAATACTACATTAGAATTACAACTACAAAAATATTTTGGGTACGCACATTTCAGACCTATACAGAAGGAAGTGATCGCGCATATTCTCGATGGTAAGGATGCCTTATTACTGCTTCCTACTGGTGGTGGCAAGTCTATATGTTTTCAATTGCCAGCATTAATACTGGAAGGCTTAACGATTGTAATATCTCCGCTTATTTCATTGATGAAAGATCAAGTTGAATCATTGAAAGGGAATGGTATTGCTGCTGAATTTCTCAATTCTAATCTCGCTTATGGAGAGGACCGAGTGATTATGCAACGCATTGCAAAAGGCGAATTAAAACTGCTATACATATCACCTGAAAGATTTGTTTCACAGGGATTTATTGACTATTTAAAATCCTTGCCTATCGCGCTATTTGCAATTGATGAAGCGCATTGTATCAGTAGCTGGGGTCATGATTTTAGACCTGAATATGCGATGCTCAATATGATCAAAATCAATTGGCCAACTACACCTGTACTCGCGCTTACCGCAACGGCTGATAAAGATATCAGAACAGACATTATCAGCTTACTAGCATTAGTGGATGCAAAGACTTTTTTAGGTTCATTCGATCGCCCCAACTTATCGCTAGAAGTAAGGCCAGCACAACTCCGTCTTGCACAGATCGAAAATATCATTAACGCCCACAAGGATGAATGTGGAATTATCTATTGTTCATCACGAAAAAATACGGAAGAACTTACAGAGAAGCTCATCAATCGAGGTTATGATGCTGCCTATTACCACGCGGGATTGGATATTATAAAACGCAATAATGTACAAGAAGATTTTATAAAAGGAAAAACACAAATCATAGTTGCCACTATTGCATTTGGAATGGGTATTGATAAGCCAGATGTGCGCTTCGTCATACATTATAATCTACCAAAAAACATAGAGAGTTTATATCAGGAAATAGGTCGTGGTGGACGCGATGGACTACCCTGTGAAACAGTACTTTTTTATGGCTATGGAGATGTACAAACACAAATATTTTTCATTGATCAGATAGTAGATGAACATTTTAGAAATATCCAAACAGCGAAGCTGGAACAAATACAACAATATGCTGAGTCACAAGTATGTAGACGGCGCTTCCTACTCAACTATTTTAGTGAATATACCTCTGATGACTGTGGCAATTGTGATGTATGTATGCATCCCCCAAAATCCATAGATGGAACTATATTTGCCCAGATGGCCCTTTCAGGTATTAAAAGAACAGAGGAAAAAGCTGCTATGGGATTATTGATTGATGTATTGAGAGGCAGCCAAACGATTGAGCTTAAAGAAAAGGGATATACCAACCTTAAAACTTATGGGGTAGGTCGAAATATAACACATATCAATTGGCAAATGTATTTGCAACAAATGAAACACCAAGGGCTGATCGAAATTGATTATAGAGATCACAACCATTTAAAGGTCACTGAGCTCGGCAATGAGGTTTTGTTTCAAGGACGCAAAGTTAAACTCGTAAATTTTGATGTGATAAAATCGGATCGAGATAACTGGGCCGCAAGAGCAAAACCAAAGTCCCAAAAACAAAATTTAGAAGAAGAACTTATACAGCTGCTCAAGCAAAAACGCAAGGAGATAGCCGATGAATTAGGCAAGCCAGCCTTCACAGTATTCAGTGATGCTACACTGCTTGATATGGTTCAAAAAATGCCTGTTAACCACAAGTCCTTTAAGGAAGTAACAGGTATAGGTGAATTCAAAGCCAATCAATACGGCTTAATATTTATACAAATAATTCAAGATTTTGTGGCTGGCAAATCCAATGAAGATCTCATAAAACTAGGTGCCACACAAAAATACAGTTGTGAATTGTTTACCCTAGGAAAATCAATAGAGGAAATAGCTGAAATGCGTTCTTACTCCATTAGCACCATCTATTCACATCTCACCAAATATGTTAAAGACTTGAATCAAACTGATATAGCTAGATTAATTACACACGAAGAATTAAAAGCTATTGATGAAGCGCGGAAAATAGTTTCTACTAAAGAGGCTATCGTAGGGCTTTTCAATCATCTTAAAGGAACCATATCCTACGAAAAATTGAGGCTGGGACTAGCCTACTTGAGAAATGAAGATACTAACAAAGGAAATTAATTAGGCACAAACTAATCTAAATAAAATGCTCATTGAAAATTAATTTTTCGAATTGCTATTATTTTCATAAATTTGAGTGCATATTTGATCTTGGTGTTCTGTGGATGGAGCGATTTTTTATAACTCATCCTATATCGAACATTAAGTGTAACCAACTTGCTTTGTATTGTCAGCTTAATGGTATTTGAAATATAAGTATAATAATATAATGACCCTTCTATCAAAACTGTTATATGGTCGATTCATTGTACACGCCTATATCCATTATTAACGTTCTTTATTTATTGCATTATCAAGTATTCCAATAGCAAATTTACTTGAATGTAGTTACTGCTTGATAAGCCTGTATTCCAATCTTTTCAAAATATAAATTCCTAAGATATGAAAACCCCCAAAATCCTTTCATTGCTCATCCTCTTATTAGTGCCTACTACTATCGGTATGTCCTTGATTGCACAGCTTCCTGTGAATGCCACACATCCTAGGTTGCTCATGAATGCCACTATCAAGGATGTATTGCTCAATAAAAAAAACAATTCAGATGCAGACTGGCTTGAAGTAAAAGCATTAGCGGATGAGTTGGCCACTAAACCCATCCTAGATTTTAATCAAAATACGATTAGTACATGGGATGACTCTAAAATTTTTTACACCTATGAAGGTGGCGGCTGGTATGATGCTGCAATGCCATTAGCCTTCGCACATTTATTGACTAAGGGCAATAATACAGGCAGCTTTCCTACCATCTATTCCGATAAACTTATTGACTTAGCCGAAGAGATGATTTCTGCACAATACGACCCCCTTAATACCTGTGCTGATTGTCTTGTTCCATTAGAAGTGGATAGTTATTTTCCCACCAGATTTATAGGTATGACCATTAGCATCATATTCGATTATTGTTATGAAGAATTGAGTCCATCTTTAAAGTCGCAGATGGTAACATTGATGAATGACTATTTTGACTCCATGCGCAATAATGCTTATCAGATCAATGAACGAGCCTCAGGTAACTATTTTTTTGGACACGTGATTTGCGCTGCTGCGATGGGCTATGCAAGTGCGGGGGATAATCTACGTTCCGATGAGTTAATTGCCTTTGCTAGAATGCGTTTTGATGGCAGCCCTTCTGCCCTAGTCGATCCAGCTAATATCCCTCAAGACAATGTAGTTCAAACATTTGAAGGTGGTTATCGGCCAGTAGCTAATACATTTACTAGTGGAGCCATAGCCTATACAGGCAATCCTAACAAAGGTGGACTACCCATACAAGGATGGGCTTATGGCGTAGGCACGATGTCAAGGATAATGGAGTATATGATGATGGTTCATACTGCTACAGGGGAAGATCTTTTTCTCACTTATCCCGATTGGATGCCCAATTTATTATTGGCTATGAAACACTCCTTATTGCCCAATAGATATGAAATAGATCACATCGGCGATTGGGGCGGCAATGTAGTAGGGATCGCACCATTAAACCTACCTCACCGCTTGGCTTATATACTCGCAGATACCGAGTGGGCAGCACAAGCACAATACTTCGCCACCGAAGACATAATCATTAACCCTAACTGGGGCAGCGGACTTGAGCTCAGTAGCTGGGAAAAATTATATTATGATGATGCCACTAGACCTGCGACTCCATTTGTTAATCTCGATTTATATTATAGTGGATTTGATCACAATGCCTACAATCCTATTAATGGCAATGGTGCATTGTGTTATACCTTGATGCGCAATAATTGGGAGGAAGAAGCAACTTGGGCATCCTTTAAAGCTGGTGCTTCAATATGGGATGACCATCAACACAATGCAGGTGGATCACTAGAGATTAAACAAGGAGATGCCTATCTATTAATAGATGCCAATCAGTTTGGTGCAGGTGATCAAAATGGTATTGCAGGAGGCAATAATCAAGGCTACAATTCAGGACAAGCCAATACGCTCTTTTTCTCTGATTATGGCGATGTATATGACCTATTACTCGATGGAAATGGAAACATGTCTTCAACATATATTGGTGGACAAACAAGCTGGGGATGGGATGATGTAAAAGCGATAGAGATGAACAATGTATTGACTTACATAAGAACGGATTTGACCTACGCATACACCATGCCTGAAAATTATGTGAGCTATAATGATAGACCATTGAATTATATGTATCGCAATTTTATTTATCTTAGAGATGCCAATATATTTGTAGTATATGATCAAGCAGCAGCCAAGCCATCGAATCATCCCAATGGGCCTTATGATATCGCTCAGCGATGGCATCTTACCGCTAACCCTATACCAAGTGGAGACAATAAAATATTCACTACCGAATATGGCAATTCAAAACTCTACACACATCTAATCTTACCAACGAACCCTGTGACACAAGTTGCTTTTCAAAACCCCAACCCCGATGCAGATGAATACAGCATGAATAGCGATACTTGGCGATTAGAAGTAAGGAATACAAGCCATCCTACCATCAAAGAATTTATCACATTATTTGCCCCTGGAACTGCCACTATGCCTGATGTGAATACCACAGCCATAAATTCATCAACTGGAAGTATGAAAGGCCTTCAATGTACGCTTGCTAATGGTCAGTCCGAGATCTTGTTATTCAATACAGATACTAATGCTGTACAAGTTCCTATCAATGAAGTCAGCTATTCCTTTACACCATTTATGAACACAGGCTTTCATACCTTGTGCGGGATGATTCCCAATGCACATTATGACGTTACCATCCTGAACAATACTATATCAATCAATGCAAGCCCTACTGGTGCATTTACTGCCTCCCCTCAAGGACTCTTGCGTGTATGCAACCTCAATCCAACTATAGGTGGCAGTATTACAAGTTGCGCCGGTGCATCCAATGCATATTATGTGCCCGCGATAAGTGGCTCTGTATATAATTGGTCAGTGGCTGGTGGCACAATTATTAGTGGACAAGGTACGAATCAAATAGAAGTAATATGGGATAATGGATCTTCCACAGGCACTGTACAACTCACACAATTAATACCATAATATATTTCTTCTAGGTTGTGATATTATTTATCATGCAAAACCATTTTCCCACTTATCCAAATCTATTGTATTAACAAGTCATAAAAAATCAAAATATCCAAAATACATTTTATTGCATTTGACAAATACTTTGGAAAGCTGATACATGATTAGCACCAACACTCAAAGCCTTTTAATACACTTGGCAAAATAGTTTAATAAAGTTGTAATACTAGTCAAATAGTTTTGCTCAGTAGGTGAAAATTTTGAAATTTATGGCGATGCCTTACAGGCCCGGGCTATGCGCTATACTCCTCGCTCCAAAAGTCGCTGTGGGGTGTCGCTGCGATCCCTATCGCATTAGGAAGGTTAAAGACTTCAAATTTCTGACACACGATATCAATGGTTGTAATAATCATATAGCAACTACTTTCCTCCTTTAACATATATAACTATTACAATATTTAATATTATAAATAATTATGTAGGCTATCTCCTATTTATTTTCAGTTTCCACTGTTAATATACATTAGAAACAATATATAAAACTGGCGCCAGATATGACATCAATAATTATCGAGTACCCTCTAATTCAAATGATTGAAAACTACAGAACTTTGAAGGACAAATGGATAGATCACTAAACAAATAATGTTTCAAATGCTAATTCTTGAATACCTTATAATTTCAATTGTATCTTTATCCTTCTCCAATTGAATAATTCTAACAAATTCTGACCATTCAATAATTTATTAAACAAAATCTTTACTATTTGCAATTTATTGATTAACTTTGAAACAAGAAAAACTAAAATCTAAAAATATGAAGCCTATAAAATTACTTTTTGCATTATTTGCCATTGTTCATACTATATCAAGCTATAGTCTGGAATATCCAACTTGTAAATCGCATACCCCTTTAAGCAACTGCGAGGAATATGTACAAGATTATTCATTCGAAATAGTATCTTACCCACAACAATCCACATACCTATATTATTATTTTACTAATGTTGATGGTATATCTTCCATAGATGTGGTGGATCAAGTATGGGATCAATCTTATCATTTTGATATTGACCCACTTCTAACTCAGTTTCCACTAACAATACCAATTATTTCTATTAACGATGGATATTTTTTTATTTTTACTATTAATGGAGTTTGTTCAATTGAGTTTAGTGGGTCAATTGAAATTTGCTGTTCCTGTAATAGTTTTTTTGATGATCATGATATAGATGGTGATGGCTTCTATGGAAATTATGATTGTGATGAAGACAACCCTTTCATTCATGGAGTTCTACATTCTATAGGCAGCTCTTGTAATGATGGAAATGAAAATACCTATGCCGATGAATATATTGATCAATGTACTTGTCAGGGCACACCTTTGGACTATTGCAATGTTTTTAATAGTGACGTCGATTTAGACGGAATTTGTGATAATGAAGATAGCTGCTTAGGTGTATTTGGCAATATTGGTGACCATTGTAATGATAACAACCCCTATACTACCCAAGATGTAATAAATGCAGACTGCAATTGTGAAGGCAGCTATCATGCAATTTCGGCAGATGAAATCTCTCAATGGGATGATGGCAATCAAGTTGTATATACGATCGATCTATCAGGAGGAAGTGGATCCTATAACTCCTCAAATGGACAGATCAATGGATCAATATTTACATCGGACACCTTGCTCTGTAGTCAATTAACAAATATAAGTATATTCGATGATCAAGGTTCTACACCATTTATCCTAAATAATTTTACACCTCAATGTAATAATTCTATTTTAGATGGAGGTCCACTACAATTAATTCTTATTGATCAAACTATTGAATATGGCTATTATTATGCAACCTACATAGTATTTGGAGGTACTCCTCCTTATGTAATTACTGAAAGTTATAATGCTACAGTTAACAATCCAATTACATTTACTGTTGCTTCTGGGTTCGTATCATTTATCAATTTAACAATTACGGATGCCAATAATGATATTGTTTCTATTTCTGATGAAAGTATTTTTGAATGTTTTGGATACTGCGAGAACCATTTACCCGATGTAGATATCTCCTCTTTTCATTGCGGATTAACAGAATTCTCAATACTTGATAGCATTGGTATTTTCGGGAACGGCTCTTTTACAGGATTGGTTCTTTATGATTTTGAACCAGCTACTTTATTCTACAATCAAATTGAAGATCCTATACTTGTTATAACGGATGCTCAATTCATACCAGCCGAAATCTCTGGACTAGAAATGAATAAAACTTACTATGCTAGAAAAATATTCAGCTTTTCAATTGACAATGATTTGTTTGAAACCAATTATTGTGTTCCCCATAGTCAGCTATTTCCTATAACGTTTGGAACAGTAACCATGAATCATCAGCTCTTAAGTATTAATTCAGCTACGAATAGCGGTGAAGTATCCTTGCAGTTCTATAGCAGTGCTGGCCAGTTACAAAGTGAACTCAATATTGAAAGCGATTACTACAATGGGAATGTGGGTTCAGGCCAATCTATTTTATTAGCTGATGTTCCGCTCAATCAGTCTATAACTTTTCATATCATCGATCCATTGGGTTGTGAAGCAGATTTAGCAATCGTTTTAGATCCTACCAATTGTAGTGTAGCAGGATATGATACGGACGGCGATGGTATTTGTAATAATTTTGATAACTGTCCTACTTTATTGGGAACTATTGGTTCAAGCTGCGAAGACAATGACGATTGTACCATCAATAGCACCCTGCAAGCCGACTGTTCCTGTGGTGGTGGCGTATTAACAGATCAAGACAACGATGGTATCTGTGACAGTGATCCAATAGATACCTGTATTGGTGCGAATATTGGTGATGTTTGCAATGATAATGACGACTGTACTATCAACAGCACTATACAAGCCGACTGTACTTGTGGTGGTGGCGCATTAGCAGATCAAGACAACGATGGTATCTGTGACAGTGATCCAATAGATACCTGTATTGGTGCGAATATTGGTGATGTTTGCAATGATAATGACGA
>CAYZQX010000125.1:0-9744 GCA_964480615.1 uncultured Chitinophagales bacterium
ATTTGAATCAAAATAATTTATTATATTTGTCAAGCTATTTTAGGCACGCACAATATTGGATTCATGATCCTGAAATAAGCTATTGAAACTACACAAAGTCTAGCGTCTGGCTCATGCGATTTATAATTCACGATTTAGGATTTACGATAATACAATAATGAGTTCAATTCTTCGGAGCTTTACAGCGTATATATTTATAAAACTAGAAATAACTAATTAAAGTTTAGTGTTTAGCGTCTATAGAAAAGATTACCGATTCACGATTTTCGATATACGACACTGATAGGCTAGCGCGATTTACGAAACTGATTTTTGTGATAGGAACTACATAAGGTCTAGCGTCCAGTGTCTAGTGTCTAGTGTCTAGTGTCTGCTTTCCAGTGTCTGCTTTCCAGTGTCCATTATCCAACTAACAATCCCATTCATACTAATACCAATCAACATAACTTTATAACTAGGATAACATTGAAACATATCACAACTGTACCGAAATATCCATCCTGCTAAAATCCGTATTTTGAGATCGATAGCCCACAACAACAATTTTATTTTAGTCTTTGATATAAGAGTTAGTGTGCAGCAATTTTATAAGTGTCATTCAATTAAGATTAGTTAGAAAAACGAATACAAATCAAAATTTCAAATGCTTACATCACCTCGCATAACAGCCATAAAAACATCAAACTAATGGCGATAAGTCAAAAAAATATATTTGCCATTAAATTAGTTATTTGCCTTAATTTAACCTACATTTGCAACGCCTTATAATGGGGTAAAAAGAAAACATATTAATAACAAAAAAACAAAACAAAAAAAATGATTTTTGATTTAGAAATGATTCAGGCACTTTATGCTAAGATGCCTGAAAAAGTGGCCAAGGCCAAAAAATTAGTAGGACATCCTCTTACACTCTCCGAAAAAATATTATATGCCCACTTAGCGGAGGAGCTTCCTGCAAGCCCTTATGAGCGCGGCACATCTTATGTAAATTTTAATCCTGACCGCGTAGCGATGCAGGATGCTACAGCACAAATGGCCTTATTGCAGTTTATGCAAGCAGGTCGCAAGCAAGCTGCCGTACCATCTACTGTACATTGCGACCACTTGATCACTGCTAAGGAAGGATCAAGCAGCGATTTGGAATTTGCCACTAAGGAGAGCAAGGAAGTTTTTGATTTTCTCGCTTCTGTATCGAATAAATATGGCATTGGGTTTTGGAAACCAGGAGCTGGTATTATCCACCAAGTAGTACTGGAAAACTACGCATTCCCAGGTGGTATGATGATCGGCACTGACTCGCATACTGTTAATGCTGGTGGATTAGGAATGGTAGCTATTGGCGTAGGTGGAGCGGATGCCTCTGACGTAATGGCTGGCTTACCCTGGGAGCTAAAATTCCCGAAACTGATAGGTGTAAAACTCACTGGCAAACTCAATGGCTGGGCATCTCCTAAAGATGTTATCCTAAAAGTGGCCGGCATCCTCACAGTGAAAGGTGGGACAGGTGCTATCGTAGAATACTTTGGTGAAGGTGCTGATGCGATGAGCTGTACTGGAAAAGGAACAATCTGCAATATGGGTGCTGAGATAGGTGCCACCACTTCCACATTTGGTTACGATGCAAGTATGGAGCGCTACCTTCGTGCCACTGGCCGCGCAGCCATCGCCGATGCCGCTAACAAGATCAAGGAACATCTAACTGCTGACCCTGAAGTATATGCCAGTCCTGAGAAATATTTTGACCAAGTGATTGAAATCAATCTAACTACTTTAGAGCCACATATCAATGGGCCATTTACCCCTGATCTCGCTACCCCTATATCGAAGATGAAAGAGGTGGCAGCAGCTAATGGATGGCCACTAAAAATTGATGTAGGACTCATAGGATCTTGCACTAATTCCTCTTATGAAGATATCAGCAGGGCAGCATCTTTAGCGGAGCAAGTAGCAGCGAAAGGACTCAAAACACAGTCAGAATACACCATAACACCCGGCTCTGAACAAGTGCGTTACACCATCGAAAAAGATGGTCTGTTAAAAATATTTGACAAGATAGGTGCTAAGGTGTTTGCAAATGCCTGTGGCCCTTGTATCGGTATGTGGAGTCGTGTAGGCGCTGAAAAGAAAGAGAAGAACAGCATCATCCATAGTTTTAACCGCAATTTTGCGGCAAGAAACGATGGCAATCCCAATACTTATGCCTTCGTAGCATCTCCTGAGATCGTTACCGCACTAGCCATCGCTGGCCGCCTAGATTTTAACCCACTGACGGATTCCCTTAAGAATGAAAAAGGAGAGACCGTGAAACTGGATCCACCAAAAGGGCATGAGCTGCCACCTACTGGATTCGATGTGAAAGATGCAGGCTATCAAGCCCCTGCACAGGACGGCAGCAAGGTAGAGGTAGTTGTAAGCCCTAGCTCCGATCGCTTGCAGCTATTAGCTCCTTTTGCAGCCTGGGAGGGCAAAGATCTCGAAGGATTGAGATTGCTGATCAAAGCCAAAGGAAAATGTACTACTGATCATATATCCATGGCAGGGCCTTGGTTAAAATTCCGTGGTCACCTCGATAACATCTCCAATAATATGCTAATCGGTGCAGTGAATTTTTACAATGAAAAAACCAATTCGGTAAAAAATCATTTGACTGGTGAATATGGACCAGTACCCGATACCCAAAGGGCCTATAAAAAAGCAGGAATAGGATCCATTGTAGTAGGCGATGAAAACTATGGAGAAGGAAGTAGTCGCGAGCACGCAGCCATGGAGCCACGACATCTTGGAGTGCGCGCTGTACTCGTAAAAAGCTTTGCACGTATCCACGAAACCAATCTCAAGAAACAAGGCATGCTCGCTCTTACATTCGACAACAAAGAAGATTACAACAAGATCAAAGAAGATGATGTAATTGACATATATGGTCTTACCCAGTTTACACCAGGAATACCATTAAAGATCGTTCTCAACCACGCCGATGGAACCCATGATTCAATAGCAGTAAACCATACGTATAATGAACAACAAATCGAATGGTTTAAAGCTGGTGGCGCACTAAACATAATTAGAGCCAACGCCGCCAAGGCATAAGCCTTTTGTTAGATGTGTGGTAATTAGTTTCTAATAAATTAATTGCAAAAACAAATCACATCTCAATCATTTTAGAACAGAATTTATATAGGGAATATGCAGTTTGCATATTCCCTATTTTTTTAATAAAAAATCAAAGGCATTCAGGGAAAAGAAGGAGATTTTCTTGGTATGCGTGCAAATGTATATCGTTACGTAGGACTTGCTAAATAACTCTGAAATCTTTTATTGTTATAGGTTTTAGATATTATTAGTACAATGGATATTCACACAATTTTTGGGTTTCAGAAAAAAGCTTGCATCATATATATGCTGTGTGATCTCTTTAATAGTGCTATTTCAAATTGTATTCGCGATAAGGATCGAAGCATATCAAGCACAAGCGCAGATACTTGCTACCTATGGTAAAAATTAATTCGCAAGAATTACCCCACAGCGACGCAGAAATCGAGCGATAGCGAAGATTCTTGCTTGCCATTGAAAATAAACTATTCAGCAAGTAGCGAGGAGTATAAGCGAAAAATCAAGCGCAAGCGCAGATTCTTGTTGCCAATAGAAAATAATATTATTTCACAAGTAACCTGGGCCGCAGGCATCGCCATAATCGCAAACTTATGAGTTATTTAGCAAGCCCTATGTATAAAACTGCAATGGCTATGTCACATCAACTAAAAAACATTATGTTCTTGCTCAGTACACTTATTACAAATACCTAACTTACTCATTAATAATTGCATATTTAAAAAAGTTGTGGTATTAAGAACATAACTCAATCCAATACTAATATAATATTCAATCTCTTCTTCACAATATAAAATGATCAGGAAGTAATATGTACTAGAGCCTATTACACAACAATATTGCGCTCAAATACTTTTAACAAACTATTAATTAATGAATTATAAATCAACTTCGCAATTTTTAGCTTTACAATAAACTGCAAAATCAATGCAATAGGAATGAGAAGGTTTAGTGCCTAGCCTCCGAAGACAATTAGCGTATTCGAAGATTCTAGCCGCCATTAAATTAAATCAAATGTCCGCCTGGCGAAGCCCTGAAAAACCAAGGTCCGTATAGCACAACCCAAATTGTTTAAGAGTACAATTGGCAGACTGATTTTTTGGTTATAAATCCAGGGTTGTCTTGTTCATTATCTGTTGCTTTTGACAATGATATGCTTCCATAAGGTCTTATGTAGAAATTATTCAGATAACTGAAATTGCACACATTATCTAACCAAGAAGCAAGGAGCTAGCATCGCACAAGCCAGCATATTTGTAACACAATGTATTTTAGGCTAATTTTGTAGCCTCACAAATATTTTTTTAGATCATCATTTCCTATGGTTAACTTACAAAGCATACAAACTGAGGTGGACGCATCTTATCTCTATGATAAACTGGCAAAAAACGAATCGGATCAAGCGATCGCCTCCATATTTGCTGAGATGAGCGAAATAGAGATGGGACACGCTATCTCATTTTTGAAGGCCAATAAGATGGAAAAGGCTCAATTGCCCGGGCCATCAGGCAGGGCAAAAATTCTCAATAGGATCGGCAAAATTTTTGGGTATGATTATGTGCTTGGTGTGCTGCTTGATGTGGAAAAAGGTCTGGCGCAAAATGTGGCTAGAGCGAGAAAAACACATGCGGTACCTGCTGCACTCAATGATACAGCGCATGTGAGGATACTAAAAAATATTATCAATAACAATACACAACTAAGTGGTCCTCAGCTTGCGCGTTTTGAGAAACAACATCGATCTGTAGGAGGCAATGCGTTGCGTGCAGCTGTATTGGGTGGCAATGATGGGCTGGTCTCTAATTTTAGCCTTGTAATGGGCATTGCTGGCGCCACTAATGGCTCGAGCGATGTATTGCTCACTGGTCTGGCAGGACTGTTAGCTGGGGCATTATCAATGTCGCTGGGCGAGTGGATCTCCGTAAAAAGCTCTCAAGAACTCACTGAAAATCAGATGCAGTTAGAGATGGATGAGCTGGAGAACAACCCCGATGGGGAGGAGCGCGAGATTGCACTTATATACCAGGCCAAAGGGATAGCAGTGGATGATGCTAAGCGCATGGCCAGCGAACTGATGAGAGATAAAGACAAAGCCCATCAATTACTGGTAAGTGAAGAGCTGGGCATCAATGTGGACGAGCTAGAAGGCTCAGCTATGGAAGCTGCTGTGTACTCTTTCTTATTGTTTGCTGTAGGTGCAATTATTCCTGTGATTCCTTTCTTTTTTACCAGTGGCTATACAGCGATCATAGCGAGTGCCGTATTGAGCGGTTTTGGCCTGTTCTTAATAGGAGCTTCCATCACCTTGTTTACTAGCAAGAATGTGTGGTTCTCAGGTTTTCGACAAGTAATTTTTGGGCTGGCAGCGGCGGCCATCACCTTTGGCATTGGCAAGCTAATCGGCGTTTCTATTGCTGGATAGGATCAAGGGGTGATTAATAATATTTTTTTTGACCATTGAGGTTATAGCAATACTAAGTTTATATACCGAGCTATTCGACCGTAATATAAAACGGCAAGATCCATAGTCTAGAATCATTTGTCGGGATGCCTGTGATAAATATTTTTCAACTTCACCAGCAACCTGAACAATGATTAGATAATATACCCTAACTTTGACATATGAATCAAGCACATTTTCACCTGGTCCTCAATCATTTACCCATTGTATTTCCCATTGTGGGATTAATAGTATTAATAGGCGGATTATTCCTGAAGTCAGAGATCGTAAAGCGCACTGCCTATGCCATATTTGTACTAGGAGCTATAAGCGCCTACCCTGCTGGATTTAGCGGTGGAGCTGCCGAGGAATTTTTAGAGCATACCACATTGATAGATCATGACATGATGGAGCATCACGAATGGTGGGCAGCGGTATTCTCTCGCAGTTTCTATGGTCTTGGACTCTTGTGTGCCCTTGGTCTGTGGGCCTCTATCAAGGGCAAGTCTTATCGCAGCATTATCCCTATACTAGTGACTCTATACAGTATTATCATCCTGTTTCTTGCTATGAAAGCAGGTAGCACAGGCGGTGAGATAAGACATATAGAAATAAGACCAGGATTCGATATCAACAAACTGGATCAGCCAAAATCCGATCACGTAGAAGATAAAGACAATGATTAAATAATCCCTAGCAATGGCATTGTACATAATGCTAAAAATAAATCAATTTCACTCCCCACCTTTGCATAAGTAATTTCGTATAATTAATCAAAACGCATTCTGATATGATTAGTAAGTTGTTATTATCGGCATTCACTGCATTGACCATAATTTTTTCAGCATTTTTATACAACCAAGATGCTGGCACAATGCAACTATCAAGTTCCCAATTTAAGGAGCAATCAGTGACCCCTGCAACTGATGACAATGATCTGACACTTAAAGAAAATGCTATAAGATTTGAAATTAGGGCTAATTATGAACTCCCTATTACTCAGGAAAAAATTAGGCATGCACAATCACTAGGTGATCTCATCGAAAACTTTCCCAGTAACTGGATTACAAAATATAAATCAGTCGCAATTAGTGGCACATCCAAACCTGAATTCAGCAAGAGCGAATTGCTTACTGAAAAGCAAAAGACCATGCTTCAAAATATGGAGCTAGGAAATGACATTAATATTAAGGTAAATTACCAGTATAAAGACCCAAGCGCTGATGACTCAATACAAGATAACCTAATGCAACTAAAGCTCACCATAACCCCTGATAAAGAGGCGGAATATATAGGTGGTACAAGCGATCTGATAGCCTATCTCAATGGCGAAATAACAGAACAACTAAGCAATCACATACCCTATAAAATAGATAATAGCAAGCTGACATTCACCATCAACGAAGCAGGCAAGCTTATGAATATTCGATTGTCGAATAGTACTGGCTATCGAGGCACCGATGAACTCCTAATAAATGCACTAACTAATGCGCCATCATGGAAGCCAGCTGAATCCGCTACAGGAGAAAAAGTTAATCAGGATTTTATACTGTATATATTCAACTCCATGAGTGGTTGTTAAGGATTGAAATTACAATACTTGTACATTCACACAATATTATGAAATTATGGCGATGCCTGCCCTTCGACTAAGCTCAGGGACAGGCCTGGGCTATAACTTTCGAATCATTTTTTTATTAGGCAAAAAGAATCTGCGCTTTCGCTTGATTTGGGGCTACGCTTGCGCTTCGGTGCTGTGGTGGCGGGCTTTCGGCATAATTGAATCAAAGCAATTGAAAGCCCGCCACCACAGCACAAACCCCTCCTATCCCTATCGCTGGCTGCGCGATTTACGATTAACGATTTTGGATTTACGATACTGAAGCTGGTTGCAGTAACTGCACTAAGCCTAGTGTCCATTATCTAGTGTCCAGCGTCTAGTTAGAGCGATTCACGATTTAGGATTTACGATACTGAAGCTGGTTGCAGTAACTACACAAAATCTAGTGTCTAGTGTCTGCTTTCCAGTGTCCATTATCCAGTGTCTAGCGTCTGTTATTTAGTGTCCTATTCATTAATCTTTTCCATTCGCTGTTCAGTAATCTGACGTATATACAACTGAAAATATTTACCCTTCTTATGCATCAGTTGCTTATGTGAACCATCTTCAATGATTTTTCCCTTTTCGATGTATAATATCCGGTCACAATTAGTGATGGTGCTCAGCCTATGCGCTATGAGTATGCTGGTGGATACCATCATCAATTTCTCCAATCCTTTCTGTATTATCAATTCACTAAGTGGATCTATGGAAGAGGTTGCTTCATCGAGGATAAATAAGGCGGGTTTTAATAAGATAACCCTAGCGATGGATACTATTTGTTTTTCACCTAACGATAAATTTTCGCCGCTCTCCCCTACTGAATCATTGAGTTGCAAGGCAAGTTTCTCAGCACCTATATCAACTAAAGTATTATAAGCTTCTGCCTCAGTAAGATCTTTATTAGCGAATCTTAAATTATCCAATAAGCTGCCTTCAAACAAATGTGGTTTTTGCAGTACGATTCCTATCTGAGTGCGCAGGGATTGCTGGGTCAATTTCCGATAGTCTGTGCCATTAAAATAGATGGTGCCTAGTGATGGTTCATAAAAACGAGATAAGAGTGATACGATGGTTGTTTTGCCCTGTCCACTGGGTCCAACGAGTGCGATGGATTCCCCACTTTTGATTTTTAGTGTTAGATCATCTAGTACCCTTTCGTTTCCTTGATAACTAAAACACACTTGCTCAAATAATATATCGCCCTTGATGCTGATATCGGCTTTAGCACCCGGCACATCTATGATACTCAATGGTTCATCCAGTAGCTGAAATACGCGCTCACCTGCCGACATACTATTATGTGCTGCCCCATAAAATTTCGCTATATCAATCATGGGGATAAATACCCTGGTGGCATACAACATTGCAGCAGAGAGACCACCAATGGTAATGGTGCTAGTGGGCAGGCTAGCCCAGTAACCACCTACTTGCAACATAACAGCCGCAGTGATTGTACCTATAAGAATAACTGCTGGCACGAATACACCTGAGTAATAGGCTGCCCTTACACTGTAATAGAGAAAACGATCACCCTGTTCACTAAATTTTTCTGTCACACGATCCGCACGCGCCAAACTTTTATTGACTAATATCCCATTGATATTTTCTGCGAAGGAGGCAGTCATCTCACTATTCAATTTTCTGGCCTTTCGTGAATAAGCTAAGATGTAACGATTGATGACATAGGAAACCAAGATAACCAGTGGTATGGATGCCAATAATATCAATCCCAATTTCCAATTAGAAAAAAACAAAAACAATATAGAGAAACTAAGCATAATGGTTCCCCATATTAATTCTAAAAATCCCCAACTAATAAGATCGCTTAGTCGCTCAGAGTCGGTATTAACACGGGAAAGCAGCCAGCCTGTTTGTACCTTGTCATAATAGCTAAATGACAAGTACTGTATCTTCTCAAACATCTCCTGACGCAAATCATATAGCACACGCTCCTTGACATATCCTGTATATACAATAAAGAAATATACAGCTATGACTTGTACAATCCCATTAACTAAAAACAAAACAGGAAAAAGTATAACTTCATTCCAAGGAAAATCAACAAAGCTCAAATGTCCATACTTATTAGCCAAAGGTAGGATGGTATGATCTAAATAAGTATTCCATATCAATGGCCATATCGCATCACTTATCCCTACTATGATCGTACAGAAAATAAATCGCCACATCCACTGAGGATAGCGCCACGCATAATTATTTAACCTGCGAAGAAATGGCAGCAATCGACTCTCATCCCCAAACTGGATATCCTCATTCTTATGGAAATTGTTTTCAGGCATTGCGGATAAGTTGTTAATGAAAGTTGATAAAAAACTACTACTATTAAAAAAAGACCACAAAAATAGTTCGTAAATATTAAACATATCAATTACCTATATGTCTTCTATAACTATAACTAATAAATCATTACTGAAGTCCTCAAGATCACATCTATGAATATGCCTCTTACTAATACAAGTTGGGAAGCTAAATACATAGGTTTAACTTACAGTATTTGGTTTGCGCGATAGGGATAGGAAGCTACCGTGTACACAGATCTCTGTGAAGGCTCCAACCCTCCATTAAATTATAG
>CAYZQX010000126.1:0-9696 GCA_964480615.1 uncultured Chitinophagales bacterium
ATTTAGATTGGGGAAATATTTTTCCTAGCACAGGAAAATATTATTTAGCCGAAAAATTTAATAAAATCACTAACCAATATTCAAAAAATAGGACTGTTGGGATAGATAAAAGTAAAATATACCTAACAAATATAGGGTAATTTTTACTTAACTAATGTTAAACTAAATTTTTCAAGATGAAAATTTAGACCTTGGAAGCAAGGGAATGGTCACCAACTAATAAAATTAAACTACTGATTATCAGTAGTTTAAAAATAGCATGCTAGGATTTATACATTTTCATCAACAATCATTCAAGACATTATTAAATATGTTAAAATCACTAAGTTGTGAAAAAAACACAACTTTATTGCTTAAGAAATTGAATCATTTTAGAAAAAAAAATTACCTTTGACGATTAAAAAAAAAATATGGGAAAATTTTTATCCTTTTTATTTGCCTTTGTTTTCTTTTGTAACATCGAAGTTGTTTGGGGACAGCTACCCGATGGATCTGTAGCTCCTAACTGGACTATGACAGACTTAAACGGGCAATCTTGGAACTTGTATGATGTCTTAAATGAAGGCAAGACAGTTATCATTGATGTGAGTGCAACCTGGTGTGGGCCTTGTTGGGCTTACCACAATAGCAATGCTTTAGAAACTTTCTACGCGTCTTATGGCCCTGAAGGAACTGATGAAGCGATGGTGTTCTTTATAGAAGGTGATACCCAAACTTCGGTTTCTTGTCTTTACGACCAGTCTCCTTGTACTGATTCTCAGGGTAATTGGGTAAATGGCACAATGTATCCTATTATAAATGCGCCGGATAATGATATGAATAATGATTATTTGATTAACGCATTTCCTACAGTGTACATGGTATGTCCAAGCAAAATACTTAGAGAAATAGGACAACCTACCGCGAATCAAATAGCAACCTTGATGAGCAACAACTGTGCTGCAGCAAGTGGTGTTGACAATGCTTCGATACTTAACTACACTGGAGAAACTACTTTTTGTGGAAACTGGCATGGTAAATTCAATTTACAGAACCTCGGAACATCTCCACTTACTAGTTGTACTATAGAGGTAAGAATTAACGGTGATTTAGCTCAGACTCTTAATTGGTCAGGTAATCTCAGCACTTATGACCTTGAAGAGATTACACTAGACCCTGTATATAGCGCTGATAATATGGATGTTGAAATTTCGATAGTAAACCCCAATGGAAGTAGTGATAGCGATTCTTCTGATAATAATTATGAATTTGAAGCTCAGCAGAATAAGTTAAATACAGCTACTGCAACTCTTACCATTGTTACGGATAATTACGGTACTGAAACTTATTGGGAATTGCTAGATGAGGGCAATGATGTAGTTGATTCAGGCGGTAACCCAAATGCTGAACCAGGCGCTCAAAATCAAGGTTTATCAGGCGGATATGCTAACAATACCACAGTAAATGAAACAATAAATATACCTATTGATGGATGTTATACATTTAGAATTATAGATGATTATGGTGATGGAATATGCTGTAATTATGGAAATGGTTCTTTTGTTTTCAAAGATGCAAATAATGTTACTCTTTTCAATGGTGGTGAATTCGGTAGTGAATTATTTTTCTCTATAACCAAAGGCGAAATTCAAGCACCATTTTCTGTTGATTTTTCTACTGAAGTGAATGGAGCAACCGTTACAGTTCAAGATCAAACAGTTGGTGCTACAGTATATTTTTGGGACTTTGGGGATGGAACAACTTCAACTGAAGCTAATCCTGAGCCTCATGAATACTTAAGTTCAGGCATTTATACCATCTCTTTAACAGCTACTGATGGTATTAATACTTCTATAGTTACGCAAGAAGTAACTGTTGTCGTTAGTGGCATTTCAAATTTAGCAATAGATAATAGCATACACATATTCCCTAACCCATCTAATGAAGTATTAAATATTAATTTTGAAGTTGATCAGCAAGAAATTGTGAATGTTGCAATATTAGATATCACAGGTAAAATTGTAAAATCAGTAGCAAATCAAATGGTCATCAATGGTCAATTGAATATGTCCACATCAGTTACCGACCTGACAAATGGATTATATACTTTGCAAATTGCTGGAAATAACACAGTAAACAATTATAAGTTTACAGTAATCAAATAAAGTATAAAAGATTACCAAAGCTAAAAATGGTAATTTTTACAAAACAAGAGCCATTCACATAAAGTGAATGGCTTTTTTTTTTAGTTAATTAAAAAGGACTAAATTTGCTCAATTAATTATATGAACAAGCGCATATTTATTGTTTTATTAGTATTTCTTATTATTGGCAATTTTAGCCCAATAAAAAGCCAATTACCCATTACAAACTTCTGTGAGAATTACACCCTCAATTTTTTAGATGGTTCAGAAGAAGCATTGTATGATCAATTAGATTCTGGTACTGAGGTGTTGTTGTACTTTTTTCAGTTCCAAGATCCACAGGCGTGGTTATACCTTAATGACAGTGTGCTTTATAATATTGAAAGCGCATTTCCCAATCAATACAAAGTTTATTATATTGAGACTGAAGCAAATACCGGCATAGACGGTGTTTACACATTCGGAAATCTCACAATGAATTATAATGCATTGCCTTATAATTTCATAGAAACAAATCAATTCATTAACCAGTTTCACCACAATGAGAATCAGAAATTATTTCATATATGCCCTGATAGGACATTTGAAGAAGTCACGATCCCTGTCACTATAGAACAATTTATTTCAGAGGGATATGCTTGCTCTAATCCCCTATATAATAATGATATTGCTTTAATAAATACCAAAACTGAATCGCTTTATTGTTCGCATTACGTTCCAAGTATAATCGTTCAAAACTTAGGCAATGAAGTAGTGGATAGTTGCAGCGTATTGTTAATGGTCAATGGGATAATCACTGATACGATATCAATATTAGAACCACTGACGAGTTATCAAAGTCGTGTTTTAGAGTTTCCATTTATCCCTGATGATAGTTTAGCCAGCTCACTTGACTTCATTCTACAAAGGCTAGATGGGGTAGAAGATGAAAATTTTGACAATAATGCAGTTTTTCATTATGTAGAAAGAGCCATAGCTGGTGACAGTCTTACACTAATATTGAATACTGATTTTTGGCCTAGTGAAACACATTGGAGCATCTATAAAGAAGATGTATTGTTGTATAAAAGCGATTCTGTACTTGTGTGTAACACGCTAGATACAGTTAAGATGGCTATACCTGATAATGGTTGTTACCGCTTTGTGGTTACCGATGATTATGGCGATGGTTTAGTTAATGGAGCAGTCCTAAGTGGTACTCATAATTGTGCTGGTACGGATGGTATTGCTGATGGCGCACTCAAGCTTATTGGTAATAGTGGGACTTTGCTATTTGACAATATTGACTATGGCTATGGAACAGAGATCCAGTTTTGGGGTGGCATTAATGATATTACATTCAATAATAATGAAATAAGTCAAACAACAATAAAAATATGGCCCAATCCAGTTAATGATCTCTTATATTTTAATACCCAAATTAACAATCCAATAATTGCAGAGGTTTATTCAATAACTGGACAAAAAATTATTTCAAAAAGTCTTAGTCAAAATATGCCGTTAAATGTAACCGAGTTAAATCCGGGCATATATATAATAAATATAAAATATGATCAACAAATATTCACGAAAAAGTTTATAAAGTCCTAATCTAGTTGTAATATTTGCCAATATTAGGATCCATTAATAAATCAGAATAAATATTTGTATCAGGGTCTAAAGTTAATTTCAACAAATTGGCAAGGAATTAGCAGCCTTCATCATAAATCAAATTTTCAATGGCACGCCTCCTTACATTCATATTCTTTTTTCTATGCGCTTATGGCGAATTACAATCACAAAATAGGCGTTTATTACTAGAAGAGATAACGGGTGCTTGGTGTGGCTTATGTCCTGGAGGTATCGTTTTTATGGATAGCCTTGTGTCTTTATATCCCGAAATTATTCCTGTGAATATGCATATTGGTGATCCATTATCAACTCCTGAAACAGAGACCATAGGTGATGAATATACAGGAGGTGGCGTACCTGGTTTCTTGATCGACAGGTATCAATTCGATAGTTACCCATATATTACTTTTGGACTTGATTTTCAAGAGTTAGATTCACTTGTCAATGTTCGTCTTGCTACACCTCCAATGGTGGATGTAAGCATTGAAAGTATAGAATTACTTAAGCAAACAGAATATAATATAAAAATAAAAACTATATTTCACGAATCAATTCCTGATCACAATTACCGAATTAATCTCTATGTAATAGAAGATCATTATAACAATCCCGATGTTAGTTATAATCAAGTAAATTTTTATAATGGGGAGACCAATCATCCATTTTTCAATTTGGGGTATAGTATCAACAATTTTGAATACAAGCATGTACTGAGAAAGGCAACCGGTGGAGCATGGGGTCATCCTAATAGTATTCCCACTCAATTAATACCTGAAAATGAATATTATTATGAAATTAATACGACCATTGAATCAGATTGGTCATTAGAAAATATAAGACTGGTGGCACTCGTTCAAAACTACGATGTAAAAGATGAATTCAATAGAAATATATTAAATGCTTACGAAATAAAACTCTCAGACTTACTGGATGATAATGATACAGAATCCATAGACTATACCAATAATTACGATGTGCGCTTAGATACCATGACTGGCATTAATGACCAAGCACAAATTACAATGCCTTATATTCATCCTATGCCTGCCACGAATCAATCCATACTATACAATAATTATCTGAGTGAGATACTAAGTGCACAATTATATACAGTGGATGGTAAACTCCTACAAAATTCACTCGTCCCTAAACAAGACATCCGAAACAATTCTATTGCGCTAGATAAGATAATTAACATTTCAAAATTGCCTAATGGTTACTATTTTCTAAAGCTTGTTTCGAAAAACAAAACAAGTCAATTAAAATTGATTAAGCAGTAGTTAATGAATGGAATATGTTTGTTGTATTTTACATAATTAATCATTATTAGCTAATCAGTATCAAGGTTTCTTGCTACCATTAATAATCAATAAATTAGGGCTTGCTAAATAACTCATAGGTATGCAATTTTGGCGATGCCTGCGGCCCGGGTTACTTGTGAAATAATAATATTTTCTATTGGCAACAAGAATCTGCGCTTGCGCTTGATTTTTCGCTTATACTCCTCGTTACTTGCTGGAAGATTTATTTTCTATGGCAAGCAAGAATCTTCGCTATCGCTTGATTTCTGCGTCGCTGTGGGGTAACCGCTTCGATCCTTATCGCAAATACAACTTGAAAGAGCACTATGCAAGAGATCACATTGCATATTTATGATGCAAGCTTTTTTACTGAAATCCATAAAATTGTGTGAATATGCTATGCCCATATAATGGCTAAAACCTATTACAATAAAAGATTTCAGAGTTATTTAGCGAGCCCTAAATTAGGGCTTACTCAATAATTGCAAAATCTCTAATAATCAAGAATTTTAGAAATTGCACGTGCAATGGATTTGTACAAAAATTGATGAGCTTCAGTACAAAAACTTGCGCCTTGAGCATAAAACGTCCTCTATTAACTCTTGCCCTCTTGCTGTATTCGCGATAGGGATGCGGAATGGTTTAGTCTTATTCACTGACTCCTATCACTAATGTAGTATTTAGCTAAGCTGTGTCGTTATAAACAACCGTTCATATACAGAAAAAAAGGAGTCAGTGAATAAGACCGAAAACAAATCGAGCTTGTGAAGATTCTGGCGGCCAATGAAAAAAAAATAAATGCCAGAAAGTGAAGCCTGGAGCAGCCCGAGCCTGTAAGGCATCGCCCAAAAATTCAAAATCTTGATTTATGGAGCACCCAAATTAAAACACCCAAGTAATCTCACTAGTTTCCATTATAAGTCAAGCCAAATTATAGATACCAGTTATCGAGCACGAATATGAATTCGATTATTGTACTAACTCACCTGGCAAAAAACACAAATATTATATATGTCCCTCATCGGCAAAAGAGTAGTAACCATTATCAGTGACAATTAAGTGATCCAGTAATTTCATCTCAAGCAAACTAGCGCCATTTTTTATCTTTTTTGTTATGTCTAAATCCTGCTCGCTGGGTCTCAAATTTCCGCTGGGATGATTATGAGCAATCACGATGCCACTGGAAGTAAATTCAAGTGCACGGCGAAAGATCAGGCGCACATCTACCACAGTACCGGCAATTCCACCTTTACTAAAGGGAGCACTGTATATTATCCTATTAGCTCTATTCAAAAGAATTAACCAAAATTCTTCATAATCGAGGTGGCCAATTTTTGGTTTTAAAATTTGATAGATGTCCTTGCTACAAGTGATGGTTTGGATTTCTTCAGCTTGTCGTGATTCACGTCGCTTACCAAGTTCAAGGGCAGCTATCAGCGTCAATGCCTTGGCATCTCCAATACCTTTAATTTGATTTACGAGTGTTTGTAAAGGTAATTTTGCGAGCCTATTCAAGTCATTATCGGCCAGGCTGAGCAACTTAATACCCAACTCTATAGCGGAACTACTCGGGACATCCTTGTTACCCGCCACGCCAGTACGCAGCAATATCGCGATCAGTTCAGCGTTAGAAAGCGATTCCGCGCCTGAGCGCAACAGCTTTTCTCTAGGCTGGTCAGACTCGGACCAATTTTTTATGGGGTTGGTTTTTGACATAAAAAAAACGGGAAAGCAATCTTTCCCGTCTATTTTTTATTTTATTGATTAAAATAAAATACTAGCTTAAAGCATTGATATGCTTCATTAAACTAGATTTTAAATTTCCAGCTTTTTTGGTGTGAATAATATTCTTCTTAGCTAATTTATCAATTGAGCTAACAACTTGAGGTAATAATTCCTCACATTCAGCTTTTGACTCAGTGCCTCTCAATTTTTTAATGAGGTTACGAGTTGTCTTGTGCTGGTAACGATTGCGTTCATTGCGAACTGCAGTTTGACGAATTCTTTTTTCGGACGATTTATGATTTGCCATTATCGAAAATTCATTTTTAATTCTGAACCGCAAAAATATAACGAATTTATTAATCCTCCAAACATTTTCTGCGAATTATATAAAAAAACACTAAAAAACTAGCTTTTGGAGCTCTAAAATTAGTCTAGGCAGTGGCAAACCTACCACATTGAGGTAACATCCTTCGATTTTAGTAACCCCTACCCAGCCGATCCAGTCTTGTATCCCATAGGCTGCTGCCTTGTCCAAGGTTTCATAATTATGTACATAATAATTAATTTCTTGCTCTACTAGAGATCGAAAATGCACATTCGTAAGCTCTTGAAATACTAATTTTTGACCACCATAAACTATACAAACACCAGTAATGACCTGATGAGTATGACCACTAAGATCACTCAAAAAGGTAAATGACTCTTGTAAATTTTCTGGTTTTCCATATATTTTATCATTTAATGCAACTATGGTATCAGCAGCTATTATAACTTCATTCTTCAAGGCTAAATTACTTATAGCATCAGCCTTTTTTTCAGCAAGCAACATAGCAGCCTGCACTGGTGACCAATCCTTATCAAGTGATTCATCGATATCAGCAGCAATTGTTCTCACCTGAAAACCAGCATTGCTTAGTATCTCTTTTCTTCTTATAGACTGTGACGCTAATAATATGGCATAGCCATTTAGCATATTAACATGATTCATTTATCTGTTTTACAATTATTTTTAAGAATAAAAGAAATAATTTCTAAAATACAAAAGACTCAATACTCCTGCGAAAATAATGAGCTTAGTCAGCATACTTGCACGCTTAAAATGAATTTTACTTTCAGCTTCAATAAGTAACCATATCAGTGCAAATAATGGTATAATAATCAAGAAGGCGATATATGCGGCTGGAAAATACTGAGCCATACTTAGAAAATAAACAATACAACCTACCAGGACGCATATAAGCACTAAAATATATGCCGCAGCTAAGCTCTTAGCTGACTGCATACCTGCCACTATAGGTATGGTTTTGCAATTCGCTATGCGATCCCCTTCTATATCTTCCATATCTTTTATCAATTCTCGAATCAATGTAGTCCAGAATGAAAAAAAACAATATAATCCAAAGTATGTCAAAAGATTATATACCGCTATTGGAAACGTTAATAATAGATCCGGTAGGAACAATAATTGATAAGCAAGTACGGAACACACAACCAATGCACTTAGCAACCCTATAACAAAATTACCTATAAAGAATTGTTTTTTAAACCTTGTAGAATAATACCACAACATGATAAATGCGGATAACTGAATTAAGGCAAGTGGATACAAGTCTATTATTGCAGCGAGATAAAAACCTATCCCAACTCCAATAATATTCAAAAATGTGTGCCATAATATTGCCTTTCGTCTTGAAATACCCCTATCAATAATTATCCTCTGAGGTTTATTAACCTCATCGATTTTTACATCAAAATAGTCGTTAATAATATATCCAGCAGCGGCAATTGAAACTGTGGAAATGATCAATAATGCAAACTCAAAATCAGACATTACAGGAGAGACATCCACACCAGTACTTGAAGAAATAAATTGATAGAAAGGATATACTAAGCAAATTTGCAGCAATACCATAAGGATTACAATCAGAAAAAGATTGCCTCCTCTAACTAGCTTAATAAATCTATATAACTCATTAGTTTTCAATATAATATTATTGTGTAAGTTAACTAATATTCCATTGATTATTTAATTTTAATACCATTTCTATTACCTCCCTTACACAACCTTCACCACCATTTTTTCGTGCGATATAATTAGCAATTTCCTTTATTTCAACAGCGGCGTCAGCAGGACAAGTTGCCAGCCCAACCTTATTGAGACAGGCTGCATCCGGCAGGTCATCACCCATATAAAGTAACTCATTATATGTCAAGTTGTAGAGCGCAACAAATTCATCCAGGGCTTCTAATTTATTTTCTTGTCCTAAATAAATAAATCTTACTCCAAGGTTTTGAAATCTAAGTTTTAGTGCTTCAGACCGACCACCAGAGATAATGGCAATGGGATAACCGCAATCTAAAGCACACTTAATAGCATAGCCGTCCTTCGCATTCATAGCCCGCATGAGCTCACCATTTTCAAGTAAGTATAGGTGGCTATTCGTAAAAACCCCATCAATATCAAATACGAAGGCTTTTACCAATTTGAATTTAGAAAGCAAGTCCGATGATTCCATATTACTAAAAAAAAATATCCTGTTTTAAAATAATGTGGCAAAATACGCTATTTATAATTTATGTGAAAATGCCAAATTATATTGAGTTAATATTTCTATTATATATACTGATGATATATTATTAAATTGAATAATTACAACTCCTAATTTACAAGTACAGTTTTACTGACGAGTTACAATCAATAGGTTTTAACGATTGAACGCGATATTTATTCCACTCAACCGAATAATTATTAAAAACCAATTCCATAATCATAACCTATTGTATAATTAAACCCAAGATGTTGATTGAAAATCAATCAATTAACCTGTATTAATTAGGGCTTGCTAAATAACTCATAAGTATGCGATTATGGCGATGCCTACGGCCCAGGTTACTTGTGGAATAATAATATTTTCTATTGGCAACAAGAATCTGCG
>CAYZQX010000127.1:0-9658 GCA_964480615.1 uncultured Chitinophagales bacterium
CCTTTAGGCATCGCCATAATCGCATACTTATGAATTATTTAGCAAGCCCTATTTAGCAGAGTATAACCTAGTCTCGACTTCATAAAAACCAGCACAAGCTATTTTACAATTATGTGCAGTATTGCTTGCCTAAAATCAAGAGCACTAATATACGAGTAATCGCTAATAAAGAATTTGCTTGCTTCTTACCAAGCACCTACTTGTAAGAAAAAACGGCCAAACAACAGCTTCCATTAGTGATTTGAAAAACTAATTCTATTATAGTAACAAATGTAATGATAGAGCGATTTAGAATTAGTTGAATAATCGAAACACCAGCCTATATTTCCATTATTATCAACTGTTCATACACACTGCTATGCAACATTCTAAATCTACCTAAAGGAAGATTGGCAACTCAAGAATTCTTAATATAAAATGTCTTTCATCAAAGGGATTCCTTGCGTGAAAGGTAAAATATTAGCCAAAAATATCCCTTACTTTATCAAAAAATCCCCTTTCGTTTTTATCGGGATTCGGTTGAAAATTTGGGGAGTGGCGCAACTTATCCAACATAGCTTTCTCCTCGCTACTCAAATTCTTTGGTGTCCATACATTAACATCAATCAACTGATCACCTATTTCATAAGAATTGAGTACAGGTAATCCTTTGCCTTTCAGTCTAAATATTTTACCACTTTGTGTTCCAGGTGGAATTTTTATTTTTGCTTTACCATCGATGGTTGGCACTTCTATTTGACTACCTATAACTGCATCCACGAAATTGATATACAAGTCATATACGATATTGCTTCCTTCGCGTTTCAAGGTAGCATGTGGCACTTCTTCGATCTCTACTAATAAGTCACCTGATCTACCACCTCTTTGTCCTGCATTACCTTTATTAGAAAGCGACAATTGAATACCTTGTGTAACACCGGCAGGTATATCGAGTGTTATAGTTTCTTCAGCATATTGTCTTCCTTCACCTGCACATGTACCGCACTTATTGGCTATTATTCGGCCTTCTCCATTACAAGTTGGACAGGTAGCAGTTGTCTGCATTTGTCCGAGTATTGTGTTTTGTACGCGTCGGACATAGCCATGTCCTTGGCAGGTATTACAATTACTAAAAGAGCTACTGTCCTTAGCACCTGATCCGGCGCAAGAAACACAGCTGACAAACTTATTTACTTTTACTTTTTTTTGTACCCCTTTGGCTATTTCTTCAAGTGTGAGCTTTACTTTAATACGCAGATTACTTCCTCTTACGCCTTGTTCTCGGGCACCACCTCTAGACCTTGTAGAACCACCACCAAAAAAGTCTCCAAATACATCCCCAAAATTACTGAATATGTCATCCATATTCATACCTGCACCACCTCCGCCACCAAAGCCACCAGCACCGCCTACACCTTGATGACCAAAACGATCGTAACGAGCGCGCTTATCCTCATTGCTCAGCACTTCATAAGCTTCGGCAGCTTCTTTAAACTTTTCTTCCGCTGCTTTATCACCTTCATTGCGGTCAGGGTGATGTTGCATAGCTACTTTTCGGTAGGCTTTTTTTATCTCATCAGCACTAGCTGACTTGCTCACACCGAGTATTTCATAATAATCTCTTTTTGCCATTTATTCAGCGGAAATTTATGTTGATAATTTGTTGTTATTTATTAAAATATGAATTGTTTTAGCTAGGTAATTATTTACCAACCACAACTTTAGCATAGCGAATTATTTTATCACCTAGCAAGTAACCTTTTTCCACTACATCAATGACCTTGCCTTTAAGTTCATCATTAGGAGCTGGGATTTCAGTAATTGCTTCATGTGCATCGGCATCGAATGAAGTATGCAATGCTTCCATCTCCACCAATCCTTTTTGTTGTAAGGTGCGCTTTAACTTATGGAAAATTAGATTAATACCATCATTTTCATCAAGCGCCTCAGGATGTGCTTTTGAAAAACGATCCATGTCATCGATTACTGGCAAGAGATCACGTACGATATCCTGACCAGCAGTCTTTATTAGCTCAATCCGCTCTTTAGCGTTGCGGCGTTTGTAATTATCAAATTCCGCGAAGAGTCGCAAATATTTTTCTTTAACTGATGCAAGTTCATTGGCTAACTTTTCGGCCTCACTAAGCTCTATCTCTCCCATATCACCTTCTTGGACATGATCATTTGGCTGGGCCGTATCTTCAGTTAATTCCTGGTTTTGATTTTGAGATGATTTTTCTTTTGATCCATCCATTTGCTCATCATTCAAACCAGTTACTTTGGGTTCCTGTGTTGAAGGCTCTAATATCTCGCTCATCTTGGTTTTAAAATTTTTAATGAAATTATTTATCACGATATAAATTGGATAACTGCCGTGATTAACTCACAAACAGTTATTGTGAGGGACATCAAATTTTTTGCCACCCTATATTTTTTCGACAAAATGGCAGATTTTTGAACAATTGACTGACATATAGGCCAGAATTACTCCACAATTCGATGTTTTAGCTCATAGGCAATTGCTTTGGGGCTGAGATTTATGCCAATTATTTTGCCCGATGGATCGAGTAAAAAACTGGTTGGAATGCTTCTAAATTTATAAACCATTGGCAGGTTACTATCGGTCATGCTCTTTAACTCACTCAATTGCAGCCAGGTTAATTGATCATCCTTTATCGCTTTGATCCACTTATTCCTTTTATCATCGAAGGAAACACTGATTATTTCAAAGCCAAGCCCATCACTGAATTTCTTGTCTTTATAATTATTATAAACTTTTATGAGTTCAGGATTTTGAGCTCTACAAGGCGCACACCAACTCGCCCAAAAATCAACTAGAACATATTTCCCTTTAAAGGCATCATAACTATGCATATTGCCCAATGAATCATTCAATTCGAAGGATACAAATTGATCTCCATTTCTAAGTCTTTCAGTCTCTAGTTTACAAGCACCATTGAAGAGTAACAATATTAGCATCAATACTATTATTATTCTGAATGGGCTGTCAATTTTATACATTAACATAATTATGGATTAGATAAGGAGAGTGATTTGAGTAATGGATGGATTTTATATCCGAATAGCCTAGCTATGTATTTTGCAGGAAAGCTGGATATCAATTGATTATAATAGAGACACTGGCGATTGAAATTTTGTATTGCTGGACTCATTTCATCTTGCAGCTTTGACCAGTTAGCGACAAATTCAATAAACTCATTATTACTTACACTTCCTGCTGACAATTCGCCTTTTTTTAAATATTGCTCTACTAAATTTTGGATCTCATTTTCCAATTGAATTTTTTGAATTAAGGTTTTGTTTTTTGCATATAAACTGCCTTTTAAGGATTCACTATTTTTTAATTGAGCAATTTCTTGATCAATTCCAGTATGAGCAAAAAGTTGCTTTAATCTAGGATAAAAATCATCGACCCGATTGTAGGCTAATGCCATCAATTTGTTCCTGGTAAACAGCCTAATAAAAATTGCACCAAGTGCAAAGCATAAACTTAATATAAAGTAAAGAATCATCATAGTGAATGAGCAACTTTATTGATGTCTATGTCATTTGCATTGAAGGCTAAGGATTCTTGCTGGAATTTAGAATAATGATCAAATATTTCATCGAGGACTTGGATAATATCATCATAGTTATTGATGGTAACCAGTTTTGCCCTAAAGGGTTTAATATCGGGAAATCCCCTAAAATAATTGGCATAGTGCCTCCTCATTTCCAATATACCGAGTATTTCACCTTTCCATTCTACGGATCTTGTAAGGTGAAATTTTGCTGCATAAATACGCTCTTCAAGAGTCGGCGGGGCCAGTTCAACTCCTGTATTTAGGAAGTGTTTAATTTCTCTAAATATCCAAGGATAGCCGATACTTGCCCTGCCTATCATAATCCCATCGACCCCATATTTATTCTTCATGGCGAGCGCTTTTTGTGGTGAGTCAATGTCCCCATTTCCAAAAATTGGGATATGCATTCGGGGATTGTTTTTAACCTCACCTATCAATGTCCAGTCGGACTCGCCTTTATACATTTGCACTCTCGTACGACCGTGTATTGATAGTGCTTGAATGCCTATATCCTGCAATCTTTCGGCAACTTCTACGATGTGTTTCGTATTTTCATCCCAACCCAGCCTGGTTTTTACAGTAACAGGGAGATTGGTACTTTTTACGATTGCTTCGGTGAGTTTAATCATTTTTTGTGGATTGCGCAAGATACCTGCACCAGCATCTTTACACACTACTTTACTAACAGGACAACCATAATTTATGTCTAGTAGTTCAGGATTAGCTGCTTCAACTATCCTAGCTGATTCCATCATGGGTTCTAATTCGCCACCAAAAATTTGGATACCAATGGGTCTTTCCTCCTCATAGATATCTAGCTTTTTAACACTTTTATCAGCATTTCGGATCAATCCTTCTGAGCTGATAAACTCAGTGTACATTAGATCAGCACCAAATTTTTTACAGAGCGCTCTAAATGGCGGATCACTCACATCTTCCATGGGTGCCAATAACAATGGGAAATCCCCTATATCAATATTTGCTATTTTTATCACTGGGCAAAATTACTCCAAAACCTCATTTAATAAAATAAATAGCACATATTTCCCTAAAATGACCTTTGCGACTACTCACTTAAAAGTTACCTTTGCAATTCCTATGAAAAAGGTCAGCTCATATTTTCAAAATAAATTATTACTCCATCTCAGCTATTTGCTCTTGTGGATAACAATTGGTATCATCCTGTTTGGGGGCATAAATCTATTTATTTTTGAATCATTGGGCATTGACCAAGAATTAATCACCGAAATGGGTGCTGATTTTATTGCCAATATCTATATATTCAAGTGGTTACAAATCTTGGCAACTATACTTTTAATGGTGTTACCAGCATTAGCACTTAGTCACTATATCACTGGAAACCTTCTTAAGTATTCAATTAGCTTTCCTGTAAACACGAGGAGGACTTTGCTATCTGTATTAGGATTAGTCGCCCTGTTTCCGATTGTTGCAATATCCATGCAGCTCAACTTGAAAATGGAATTGCCTTCTTTTCTCAGCGAATTAGAATCTTGGATGCGGAGCGAGGAGACAGAGAAAGAAAAACTGACCATGCTATTTTTGAATATGGATAGTTTATTGGGGCTACTATTCAATCTACTGATGATAGCGGTAATGCCAGCACTTGGCGAAGAGCTCCTGTTCAGAGGTAGCATTCAGAATTCGATTGCGAAAGCAGGCCATAACCCACATATTGCCATAATCATATCAGCTTTTTTGTTTAGCGCTATACACTTACAGTTCTATGGATTTCTACCCAGATTCTTAATTGGAGTATATTTTGGCTATTTATTTTATTACGGCGGCAATATTTTTTATCCTATTTCATGTCATTTATTGCACAATGGCATTCAGGTAGTCATGGTTTACATGGGTTATCAGGATTTAAGCGCGACCACGGGTAGCGAGCTACCAGCATTGGACATTCAAATGTGTGTGCTAGGCGGCTTATCATTTGTGGCAATAGTAGGAATTCTATATCTTTACCGCGGGGATTATCCCTCACAATCACTAGCTAATGGAATGGACAAGAGTATTTAATTCCAACCAGCCCGTTCTGGCAGAATTGATAAAAAACCAACTTGAAAACGAGAACATTCCAGTAGCATTAGTCAATAAAATCGATTCTGCTTATTCCATACTTGGAGAAGTAGAGTTGTGGGTACCCATAGACTATGTGATAAGGGCGATCTATATTATTAACCTATGGAAAGATGAAAAATAACCTCTTACTCAGGATTTTAACCGCCCTTATTGGTGCACCGCTGGTTATAGGGATGCTTTTTTACAGTCCTTATACCTTGATTTTCTTTTTTTTTCTTCTAAACATATTTACGCTTTGGGAGTTTTATAGGCTTTGCAGCTACATTACGAATAATGAACCAACACATTTTACGTTTGAAAGAGTTCTAGGCACGGCAGTAGGCAGCTTTATATATATGAGCATAATGCTCAGCTGGCTGGATGTGTTGCCTTGGAAATGGGGTGCTTTGAGCATACCCTTGGTATTCACTTATTTCATCAAGGAGTTATATGTGCCTGCCAAAAGCCCATTTACAAGGATCGCACACAGTATATTGTCTTATGTATATGTGACATTTCCATACGTATTAGCAGTAATAATCGCCTGTCCTGATGAGGAGTTTCATCCATTACGAATAATTGGTATATTTTTGTTGTTGTGGATAAATGACAGCGGGGCTTATTTTGGGGGTCGTTTTTTAGGGCAGAAGCCATTGTTTCCGAGAGTTTCTCCCAAGAAAACTTGGGAAGGAGCGATTATAGGCGGACTCTTTACGCTTACTGCCAGTCATTTATTATGGCGCTTTTTTGGAGAATTTGAACCTTTACAGTGGTTCGGCATTGGTATTATAGTAGTTTTCTTTGGCAATTGGGGCGATTTGGTGGAATCATTACTGAAGCGCAGCATTCAAATAAAGGATTCAGGAGAAATATTACCTGGCCATGGGGGTTTTTTAGATCGTTTTGATGCCTTCCTATTGAGTATTCCATTCATTTATAGCTTCATAATTATATCAAGCCATTAAGGATGCTGTATGAATATGGCAATTAATAACTGAAAAATTAGGAAATATCATATTTTCTTTAGAAATTTGCGTCTTCAAAGGGAACTCTTTTTGAGTTTTTTAGCTTTTAAATTTAATTCAACAATATTCAGAATATGATCAAATACACCATCCACAAGGAAGGCTTTAAAATGCTACTAATTTGTGGTTTTATCCTATTGGTCATCAATTTTGGACTGGACTACTTCTTTCCGAAGCATATATTATTGGCATTATTCCAGTTGTTTTCGGGATTAATTGTCTTGTTTTTATTATTTTTCTTTAGGATTCCTAGGAAAAAAATTGCAATTAGCGATGACCAGTTTGTTATGGCACCAGCCTCTGGAAAAATAGTAGCAATTGAGGAAGTGGATGAACCCGAATATTTTAAAGACAAAAGAATTCAGGTATCCATATTTATGTCCCCTACAAATGTACACGTGAACTTGAATCCCATTAGTGGGATTGTGGCCTATACGAAATACCATCCTGGTGAGTATTTGGTAGCCTGGCACCCAAAGTCATCAACTAAAAATGAGCGTTATACCACGGTCATCAGTAATCCTGAACACGAGGTGGACATATTGGTCCGTCAAATAGCTGGCAAAGTGGCCAGAAAAATCAAAAATTACTTGGATGAAGGTGAACAGGTGCTGCAAGGAAGAGAGATGGGATTTATCAAATTGGGATCTCGGGTGGATATCTTTTTACCTTTAGGAACTAAAATTAATGTAAATTTGAAGGATAAAGTAGTTGGTGGTAAAACTGTTATTGCCGAGATATGTGCTCCTAATGAAGATTTGGAATAAACATTCCAAATCGGATCTAATTCAAAATGAAGGATTTATTTGACTCACTTTTCTAAAAAAAATCCACTGTTATGGTTAATCGAAAGTCATTCTCCATGTTTTTCATGATTTCACTGCTGTTGTTTGGCAGTTTGTTATTATTAGGTCAAAATATAGGTGGTGATCAAAAAAAAGAAAATACGGTTGCAAAAAGCGATTGTTGTATAAGGTGGAAGCAAGGAAAACCATTACAAGGTTGTAGTTTGGAAGAAATTACGCTTTGCAAAAAAAATTGGATCGAAGAACAATTACAAAAAAATAAGCAACCAATTCAACCTAGTTTAAAACAATTGAATCTCAAAAAAGCAGTATTGGTTTCTTATTAGTTTCAGTTTATTTTTAATTGCCTCGCTTATCACTAGAATGAATTTTTTTTCACTTAACTTTAGTCGCCTTATATGGGTTGCATGTGTCTTTATTATGCTTGCGCTAGTATCTTGCAACAACTCCAAGTTTATAATTGTTGAAGGGTGGGAAGAAATAAATATGGGCGACTGTCCCGAGTTCCCTGCTGGCAATTACAGAATTGATAGTCAAGGTAGCTGGGATAGCTTGATCAATCAGTTAGTGGTAAATGGACAATGCTTGAATGTTCCAAATTTCACAGTCGATTTTGAGCTCAATACGATGTTAGGTATCAGCCATAGCTATACAGGATGCAATTTTATTTCTAAACCCAGCCTCAGTGTAGATCCCAGTTCCCAACAATACATCTATGAACTCAATATTACAACCGATGGGACATGTAATGAAGATCACATAGCAACAGCTTTCATTGCAACTTCAAAGATTCCATCAAATTACCTTGTTAATTTTAGCTATTCAAAAAACTAGTCCAAGATTTCTTTTATTTCTTGACATAACTCTATTAACACCCCTCCTGTATCTTTAGGGTGGATAAAACATATCAGTTTATTGTCAGCACCTCTTTTTGGTTCAGGATTGATAAGTTTAAATCCCAAGTTTTTATAATGCTCCATAGCAACATAGATATCTTCAACTTCAAATGCTAAGTGATGAATCCCCTCCCCTTTTTTTTCGAGGTAAGAATGAATAACACTTTGTGGATCTGTAGGTGATAATAGCTCAATCTTTACATTTCCTAGCTGATAAAAAAAAGTATTCACCTTTTCCGAAGGGACTTCTTCCATCTTATAAGGCGATGTGCCCAATATTTTTTCCCAATGTGCCAATGAATGATCTGGATCCTTAATGGCAATTCCCAAATGCTCCAATTTTAGTAACATGTATCTGTGCTTTATGGGATAAAATTAGACAAATAAATAAAGCTAAGAAAAAATAATAAAATTTGCACTAATTTTGAACGCAAATAACCGATTCATCGTTATAAAATTATGTTACAGATCTCAGAAGCGGCAGCTCAAAAAATCAAAGATTTAAGAACTGCAGAAAATAAGTTGGACCAGGATTTTTTTATCCGCGTTAGTGTGAAAGGCGGCGGATGTTCAGGACTTAGCTATCAAATGGACTTTGACACGAATTCAAAACCAGATGATCAAGTTTTTGAAGATAAGGGCCAAAAAATAGTTACCGATATGAAAAGTTTGCTCTATCTATTTGGCACTGAACTCGATTTTTCCGATGGGTTAAATGGAAAAGGCTTTCACTTCAACAATCCAAATGCGAGTAGGACTTGCAGCTGCGGAGAAAGTTTTGCGGTTTAAGTGCTATCTAATACAAGCTTCCCTAACGCCCATTTTTAGGTAAGATTGATGTGTTTATCTAGTTAAGTAGACCCCTATGAAGACCCATCAATCAATTTGGAATAATAAGGGTCTGTTTTACATCTCAATATTTTGAAATTTTTTGCGACGCCATACAGTCCCAGGCTGATCTAGGCTACACTTACTGGCATTTATTTTTTTCAGTGGCCGCCAGAATATCCAACACCTAACAAAATTGATTTCTATTTATTGAAATACAAATAAGAGGCTAGTAATGGGCTATGTTGTTGTAATTAAGGCTTGCACATTAACTCAGAAATCAATTTATTGTAATAGGTTTTAGCCATTATAAGTGCATAGAATATTCAGGCAATTTTATGGTTTTCAGTAAAAAAGCTTGCATCATATATATGCAATGTGATCTCTTATATCTTGCTATTTAAAGTTGTATTCGCGATAGGGATCGCAGCGACACCCCACAGCGACTTTAGGAGCGA
>CAYZQX010000128.1:0-9628 GCA_964480615.1 uncultured Chitinophagales bacterium
AAAAAAATGCGGTGCAGATTCTGGCTCGCCAAAAGCAAGCTATAAGCCAGAAATAGCCCGGGCCTATAAGGCATCGCCAAAAATTTCAAAATTTTTTAGTTATTAAGCCGATACTAAAGCATCAATGGATTGTGCATTATTCGCAGTAAACCACCTGAATTTTCTGCAAGATTTAGCAAATAAATTCACGAGCATAACAATGCCAACTAAAACAATATTCCTCCACAATAATCACTTATCTAATAAGGGTCACATTGCCTTGACTTTCTACTTGAGCACCATCATTATAAGTAATTTTAGCCCAATACACATAAACTGCCACTTCACAAGTTTGACCATCATAAGTACCATCCCATCCTTCACCAAAAGTACTGGAGCTAAAATATTTTTTACCCCAGCGATCATAAATATGGAGTTCAGCATTTAATATGTTGGCACCAAATATTCTAAATACATCATTGTACAAATCGCCATTAGGAGAAAATGCACTGGGTATAAAATATTGATTGGTTCTACAATCATTAACGATAACAGTGGTTGTATAGCTATGTTCTTCACAGGGATCTAAGGCAGTGGCAGTGGTATAGGTATAAGAATAATTACCTGGTTCTATATTGTTGAAATCAAGGCCTGGTAATATGCCTGCACCACTATTATTATTATCAACCCATTGACCGCTGGTATCGCCATTTTGTATCAAGTCCATTAAATTGAGTGTAGAACCTCCTTCAGTTGTATTACACAAGACTGATTGTGCTGTTACCACTGCCACTGGTGGTTCATTAATTTGCAATGTCACTGTATTATTGACACTTAGACAGCCATCAGGATCGGTGGCTGGTGGATATACAGTATAGGTAATTTGGTAATTGCTTGGAGCTACTGAAGCGCTAAGCGTTACAATCGAATTATTAATCCCCAATAAGTCATCGCTCGTCCAGGTTCCACCTTGTGTAGTGTTAACCGTTAGTAGCGTATTTAAGTCTAATGAAGCACCATCATTACACAAGGGCTCAGGAGCGGTAATATCCGCATTCAATACTGTACAATTGCTACAATTATAACTACCATCAATGGTGGCAGTAATACAACTGACAATTAAGTTTAGAGGTGGATTAGTATAAGCTATATTCCAAGTAACAGCACCGTTATTACCAAGACCTTGACAAGCTGGTGATACCCCATTATTATCATAAGAATTAGTTATTGTAAAATTACTATTACCCGCACATATCCATTCAAGAACAGGACAACATCCACCATCATTGGTTATTGTATAATCCATATCATTGAGATTAGGATATATGCTCACTTCCAGCGTTCCTGCTGATAGAATGCTTTGATCCAAGTTACACAATAGACCGAGATAGATGGTAACTGAATTGAGTGCACATATATCTACATTTGAGGTTAGACTTGCAGGGTCAAATAAGTTGTTGTGACTAGCGTCGGAATACCAAGCAAGGCCGCCCGATTGAAGGTCAGGATCTTCGATTATTACTTCATCAGCAAAAGCATCTAAATCGACCGTTGCGCCATTACAAATGGCAATAGTTTCATTCAATTCATTGCTAATACTAGGACACCCATTCGCTGGGCAACTATAACTTGCAGTAATCACTTGTTCAAAACAATTTTCGGTTGAGTTGAGATAGCTAATAGTCCATTCCGCCGTGCCACTATCCCCTGGATTGATGATTGAAGGTACATTAGAATCAGTAATTTCATATTGATCGCAAGTAATTTCTAATGATGGCAATTGCTCACAGTTGCCATCGCTACTGTCTACAAAACTGCTATTGAAATCAGGCAATATATTAAGTGTCAAAGAGCCGGCCATTACTGTGGCACCGCCCTGGTCACAGGTAAAACCTAGATAGATGGACTGTGTTATGCTATTGCAATCATTGTTTTCAATCACATAATTATTTGGATCATAATCATTCGTCAAGCTTAGATTCGTAAACCATATAAATTCACCAAATTGATCCGAAGGATCATCAATCAATGCGAAGGCAGCATCCTCAATATCTTGTAAGAAGTTTGATATATCGGTATCCGTACATATATTCTGGTTATCTTCCGTAGTAGAACTGATGGTCGGGCATGGTATGGCTGGGCAGGCATAATCTACCTCATAGATTTCATCGATACATGATCCATTGACTGAACTAATAGACCAAGTGGCAGTCCCTGCTGGGTCTCCTGGTTCAAGCGAACTAGGAACACTAATCGGCGTAATTGTATAGTTTGCACAACCAGTAGTAATTGAAGGTATTACACAATTCACTGGATTACTGCTTATAAAATCCTCATCATAATTCGGATAGATTGTAACTACAACCTGTCCTGCATTAATAGCGGGTTCATTAGGCAAATTGCATGCAAGGCTAAGGCTTAATGTCAATAGATACGGATCGCAATTATTTCCTATATATTCTAACAAATCCGTAGTAGTATTAAAAGTTGTATTAACAGTCTCATTGAACCATGATATTGCACCAGCATTTCCATCGGGATCATCAATGATGATTGAATTTTCGATACTAGCAAAATCAATTGTACCCCCTTGGCAAATTGAATTAGTCAAATTTAATGGAGTAGCGATAGAAGGACAATTTTCTGGAATAATGATACAGTCATAGGATACATCAATAGTTTGCGTAAAGCATGATAAAGATCCATCTACATATTCAACCGTCCAACTAGCAGTCCCAGAGCCACCAGGAGTAGCTGGTACAGTACCAGCTACTGGTGTGAGCATATAATTAGGACAATTACTTTCAGCAGTTGGCAAAGTATTACAGTCCCCTGGTGTACTATTAATCAATAACAAATCTGCTGAAGTTGGATAAATCGTAATTTCTATCTGACCAGCTGCCTGTATGGAGCCATTCAGTAAACAGGGAAGCCCTATGTACAAGGTAAATATTTCTGGAAGGCAGCCATTGCCACTATAACTAAAATCATTATTAAATTGATTTGTAAATCCTGCATCAGTGTATAAACCCAATGTACCTGCTTGATTATCGGGATTGTCAAAACTCACATTGCTGACTAAATCAATTGTTGGATTATCAAGCGAACAGATTTCAAATTCATCATTATAGGGGACAATATTAGTAGGGCATCCTAATGGTGGGCAGCTATAGGGGACGCTATATGGTTCTTCAAAACAATTGGTATTTGAATTATAGGTGATGGTCCAAGTAGCAGTATTATTTTGTCCGGGATCTAATGTGCCAGGATTTAATGATTCGGTAATTATGTAATTGCTACATGTAGGTACAGAAATAGTAGGTGAATCACATCCATTATCTTGTATAGAGATTAATGCTTCGTCATAATCGGGGTATATAGCTATATCCACACTTCCTACTGCAATATAATCATTATTAAGAACACATATCATTGCCGCATAAAGTGTAGTGGTAATGGAATTACAATTATCAGAATTATTTGCGAGTGGGGTATCCAGATACGGTGTACTCAATCCTGCATTTGTGAACCAAAACAACTCGATAGGGTCACCTTGTGCATGATTTTGTGGGTCGCTTATATTCGCTATAATTTCAGCTTCCCATTGTAATAAATCAGGTGTAGTGTTGGTGCATACAGCATCTTCAAATCCGGGTTCAGTTGAACTAGGACAAGTACAAGAAAATGGCACTTGGAATGTTGCAGAATTACAATTGGCTGGGAAGCTAGAATTTGTTACTGTCCATTCTAATGTACCTGATTGAGGTTCTAAAACACTACAATCAGGGCTGAGGTTATTGTTGGGGTCTAAGGAGTTTGTAAAGCTAAATCCTGCTATGGCACTGCAATCCCATTCAACTATTGAAGGGCAACAATCACCTTCATTCTGAACAGTGTAATTCATAAGTGTAAGATCGGGAAATACATTTACACCTACAGAGCCAGCTGCCACATAGCTGTCATCGGCACCACCAGTAAAACCATCGCCATTCAAATCACATAGTAGATACGCATATACAGTGTGTTGTGTAGGGTCACATATTGAACTGCCAATTGATAAATTATCGGTTAACAAAATCTCATCACTTGGAATTATCCCATCAGTGAGGTAATAATGTTCAGTTACGATTGTTGGGCTTGTAGGCGCTGGGTATTCAATAGTTATATTTTGATCTGCAATGATTGCCGATAACAATAAATTATCATTGTAACAGTAATCAAAATTTCCAGCTATGGGAGTGGGCTGTGGGCAATCAGCACAGTTATAAGGAACTGTGACAATTTTTTTCTGACAAGGGCTATTAGCCAGTGAATTAGGAACATCTTGAGAGATAACAAATGTTATGTCACCTGATCCATTCAATGCATCACAATCTGGGGTTCCAAGACTTCCACCAGATGTATTAATAATGTGAAACCCATTATATAGCATGCAATCATATACTTCAATTTTGGGACAGCAAGGATCTGAAGTATCAAGTTCATATTCTAAATTACTTATATCAGGATATACCACAATATTAATTTCTCCAGCTGGGATCCACAAATCATCGACAAAATCAAAATCAAAATCACAAGTTATGTAGGCGTATAAAGTATATTCACCTGGCACACAATTATCTGCAGATTCAAGTAATTCATTATCATAAAACAATTGAGGCGGATCATCTTCATCATAAGTTATATAAAATCCACTCATTGTGAACTCAGGATCATCCACCACCAGACCTAGAAATCCTGGATCCAAATTTGGGATACCTTCGCCACAAAAATATTGCGTATATGCTATGGGATTTTCAATGGTAGGACACACTGATAAATCAATGCAATCATAAGATGCCGATGTTGAAGGGCTACCACATAAACCAAATAATTCAGGAGGCAAATTGCTATTAATAACCTGCCAATTAATTACTCCTACTCCTTCTTCGAGCGTACAATCTGGTGTACTACCATTGCCATCAAAATCATTAGAAATGCTATAGCCTGGCGTACTCTCACATTCATAAGTTGAAACGTAGGGGCAACAGGTACCATCACCTATTATTGAAATAGTAAGATCAGTAATATCAGGAAATATTTCGATTGAAATTGAACCCGCATCAATGTATTGATCATCGACTCCACCATCAAATGTTCCATCTGCACTTGAACAACGCATAAATGCATAAAGTTGATAAATATTGGACACACAAGGATCAGTACTGACTAGGTTACCCAGGTCATAAGGTGTGTCACCAATTTGAGGATCAGGATTATCGAACCAATCATATCCATCGCCATCAGCATCATCCGTATTGAGTGCCGCAAGATTACCAGTAGGCTGACCAAGACCTGTTTCACCACCAATACTTAGATCAATAGAGCTGGCATCCTGACAAAAATTAAAATTACCATTTGCAAAACTCTGTGGTGCTGGACATTCGCATACAGGTGCTGCAATGTTTAGCGTTGATGAACACAATGATAAGCTTGGATTTTCAGCTACCAATGTGAACGGTGCATCAGCTATGTTAAGTTCAAATGTTGCTGTTGAATTGCCATTCATAACAGAAGGATTAGTGCCAGTAACAGCACTACCTGATAATACAAAAGTCGTAGAGGGATCACCGTTGAGATTAATAATGATTGAATAAACATCAGTTGATAAACAAGTTGAAAGGCCAGTTACAAGTTGAGGCACTGGTAGAATAGTTAAATCGATGTCACTAGGTATCGCACAATCAGAGATAGGTGTGTAAGTTATTGTAAAATTACCTATCTGACCTTGTGGATTAAAACTCGTGCCATTCACTCCTGTGCCTGACCAATTGCCAGGTAAGGCAGGATCCCCAAAAGGAGAAAGATTAATATTTGTCCCATTACCACAAAATGGCTGGGGATCACTAAGTTCGGGAATAAGAGGCTCGGTGACAATAATGGTGGTAGATTCATCCGTTACACACAAGCCAGCTGTAGTATAGTTAAGTACATAATTACCTGAAGTGGAAGTTGTAAAAATCATGGGAGGCCCACTAATTCCATCACCGGACCATGTACCTAGAATGGCATTGTCATCAATGGTATTTAAAAATAAAGTATCATTTATACATAAAGTTGCGGTACCTAAAACAGGGCTCTGCTCTGGAATGACATTTATTACATGCTGATCCGAAGAAGAACAGCTACCGCCAAATGAGTAGGTGATTGTGCTATTACCTGTAAGGCCTGCGGGATTAAAGGTCGCTGTTCCATTAGGTCCTGGAGTCAATCCAGTCGTCACTGACCATGTACCTCCTGGGCTCGCCGTAGTGAGTTGTATAGGGTCATCAGTATTACATAATTGTGTTGGACCACTAATCGTTGCAGGAACAGAAACACAGCAGTTAATTTCAGCAGAAAATGTATATACTGGGTCCTCCTCACAAGCTTCTGAAGTCCATGATCCGGTTTCCGAATCACCGTAAGTTTCAATAGAAAGATTCAATTCATCACCATTAGAAAGGGGTGGACAATTTCCCACGGTTGCTTGAAAACAAAATGTCCATACACAATTATTATTGGGATTAGCATCTCCCCAATTATTGCCAGGCAAAGGAGGATTTGAAGCAGGTGTTACACCACCTTGGGAAGTTTCATAAAACCAGCCTGGGCCTACTGTTAACCCTGAATTAGTGCTTGTTACTGAATTCACCCACACCCACTTTTCATTGGGATTGCTTGAAGCACCATTGCAATCTTGTGGCTGTCCCACGGGACCAATATTTGACCAGCCTGGACCAAATGTTGGCACAACGCCGTGCAGCCAATTCGCAGTCGTCTGATTATATGAATTAACCCTATAACAAAAATTGACCGACTGACCAGCGTTATACACACCATTCACTGGCAATGGACTGATACTAAACATCTCTGCAGCTAATAAGCACTGTGAGCAATCATTTCGATTTTTTATGCTCATATTAAATCCACATTGCTCTAATTCATCTCCTCCACTAATTTGAATAAAGTACAATTGGTTTGGAGCGGTTGCCACTATTAGTGAGGCTGTTGTACCACTCACTACACAACCTCGTCCTATCAAATTAGAACAATTACCACCTACTGCTTCATAAACGCCTAAACTAATACTGTTAAATGCATTTGTTAGATCAATAATAGTTTCATTAGCTGTTGCGGTAAAGGAGTACCACACATCAGCAGCAGGTGAAGCCATGTCAAGACCACCGTTACAACCTGTCAAATAGTTATATGGCGATCCCGCAGTTGCACAAACATTGGAACCAATAATGCTAATAGGCGCACCTTGCAAAATTGATGTACTTCCATTACAAGCTGGGGGAGCTGGCAAGCTGCCTAAAGATTGCGCACTGCTACAATTATCATTCGGTGGAGGAGATCCAGTACAGGGTTCTGAGGTACAAGGCAGAGGGCAAGGAGTGCAGCTCACTGTCGCACTAAAGCCAGCGAATGTGACTGACCCATCAGTGGTAAACCATAAGGTAATACAATTTCCAGTACTTACTATCGTACCAGGAGATGAAGTACCTGTGAATGATCCTATAAGTGTACTGCTTGTATTAGGTCCATCATAAATGGCTAGGTCATCGAAATTATTTTCTAAAGCAAAACTTGTAAACATCAATTGTACTCCACACATCCCTGCAGTATTATCCTTGCATATAGTCAATATCCTATTCTCATTATCCGTATAATTATTATTACCTCCTGAATCTTGAATTATCGCACTACAGTCATTTTGTATTTGACTGGCTTGATTCATCAAATAGGTTTGTGAATTGACTGATTGAAAAACTAATATCTGTAAAAAAAACACAAAAATGACACTGATAATTTTCATCGCCTGGTGTTGGGATTAAATATGAAAGGTAAAGATATTATAATATTAAATACATTTGTTGAAAAATGCGTAATTGATTCAGCTCAAAAGAGATCAATTGATCGAATATTGCAAAAATTTAGGTTTTTCTCACATTGGGATAAGTCCGATAAACCGATTAGATGAAGAAGTTCCAAAACTTGAAAAATGGTTAAGTTCTGGTTTTCATGGTCAAATGGGCTATATGGAAAATCACTTTGAAATGCGCTTAAATCCCGAGTTATTACTCCCTGGTGCTAAGTCAATAATTTCATTGAGCTATAATTATTTCCATTCAAAAAAACCAATAAATACAGATTCACTTAAAATTTCTCAATATGCTTATGGTGAAGATTATCACCTCGTAATCAAAGAAAAACTCAAATTAATTGTTCAAAATCTTCAAAAAGAAATTGGGCAATTTCAAGCAAGGGTATTTGTTGATTCAGCTCCTATATTAGAACGAGTTTGGGCTAAAAAAAGTGGCCTAGGGTGGATAGGAAAAAATACATTATTGCTCAATAAAAATATGGGTTCCTTCTTTTTCTTAGCTGAAATAGTGTGCGATATCAGCTTTGATCAATACGATGGACCTACTACTGACCACTGTGGTACATGTACCGCATGTATCGATGCTTGTCCAACCGATGCGATTATAGAACCCTATCAATTAGATGCTTCTAAATGTATTTCTTATCTCACAATTGAGCTAAAGGATAAAATACCCGACGAGTTCAATGGAAAAATGAATGATTGGATCTTTGGGTGTGATGTGTGTCAAGATGTGTGTCCATGGAATCGACATAGCAAGCCTCATACTGAACCGCGCTTTGAACCCAGTCAAAAAATGATGGAAATGTCTAAGTCAGACTGGAATGAAATTACAGAAGACCTCTTTAATGAGCTATTCAAAAACAGTCCAATAAAAAGAACTAAATACGCAGGACTAAAAAGAAACATCGCAGTTGTACAAGAAAACAATTTAAAGGATACTAACATAACTAAATAAGTTATATCTCTAACTATTACTCCACACTAACCCCCTCTCAATAATTCAATATCGCGATATTAGTGATGCCTTACAGGCCCTAGTCAATTTTGAATCTTTTGTTTTTATAAAGGAACATGATTCCGCATTCACACTTGATTTTTTACTACTAATCTTCGCACGTGACTTGCAGGAAAATATATATTCAATGGCGTGCCAAAATCTTTTAAATCACTTGATTGCTCGCTGTGGGCTATGGAGAAGACATATATCGTATTTTTAAGTTTACGGATTCCCAGTTTTCAATCCACCCCCTCTCCCTCTGATGTTGGAACTATCACAGATTTGTGTCATATTTACTTTGTGTTTAATTTCTAAAATCTAGCTTCAATTTTTTATTATTAATAGCTCATAATTTTTTTCATATATATGCTGTATAGATATACAAGATCTGAGCAAATTAGGGCTTGCTCAGTAACTTTGAAGTCTCTAATTATAATAAATTTTAGAGATATTAAGTGTAATGAAAATGTACTTAAATTGATGCGTTTCAATAAAAAAGATTGCATCATATCTATAAATTGTTTTCGCCTAATTAGGGCTTGCTAAATAACTCATAAGTATGCAATTATGGCGATGCCAACGGCCCGGGTTACTTGTGAAAAATTAATTTTTTAAAGGTAGCAAGAACCTGCGCTATCGCTTGGTTTTACGCTATACTCCTCGCTACTTGCTGAATAGTTTATTTTCAATGGCAAGCAAGAATCTTCGCTATCGCTCGATTTGTGCCTCGCTGTGGGCTT
>CAYZQX010000129.1:0-9613 GCA_964480615.1 uncultured Chitinophagales bacterium
TATATTAATTCAATGGCAGCCAGAATCTTCGCAAGCTCGATTTGCTCCGGTACTGTAATTGCAGGCTTTCTACATTACAAAATCAAAGCAACTGAAAGCCTGCAATTACAGTACAAACCCTTACGATCCCTATCGCTATAACAACCCTACTAACTTCAATCAAACAAGAAAATAATTAATCGAAATACACCGCAAAAAAATACGCAAATAATCACTAAGATTTAGTCCTATAATTTTTATACAACTTAATCCCTATTAGTAATATAATGGTAAACAAGGCCATTCCTACTAAGCCTATTACAAGGCTCATCTCCTGCTTGATCACCACCAGAAAAACGATTGAAACCAAAAATAGTGTAGCAACTTCATTAATCACTCTCAATTGAGTAGAACTGTATTTATAAACACCTTTAGCTTGTTGCTTGTAAATAGCGTGTAGAAAATGATGGTATCCATACAATAACAACACCATTACAAGCTTAATAATTAACCAATTAGGAAAACTGTCAAAGAGGTGCAAAATCCATAAACCTAAAACAAGTGTAATTATGGCTGATGGCCAAGTAATTCCATACCACAATCGCTTAGTCATAATACCCAACTGCTCGGTTAGAATAGTGCGAGCGGGCTCTTCGCGATCCTGTGCTTCCCGCTGATATATAAATAGCCTTACTACATAGAACAAGCCACTAAACCAAGTGACTATAAATACGATATGCAATGCCTTGACATATAAATAAAGATTCATAATAAATCAGTTTATTGATCACAAAAATACTAAAAATAATATGGGTCAATACTAGGCATTATAACAACCTATCTTTATCATTAAAAAACTATTGTGCATATTTGTTACAAAATTAGGATTATTTAATCAATATTATGCTGGGTATAAAACCTAATATATGGAAGGCCAACTCATTCAAGCACATGCTCTTATATACTGGAATTGTATTGTTATTACTAGTTCCCGTATTGCTTCATATATGCAAGCTGCCTATCCGCTTATTTGATGAGGCTAGAGTGGCTATTAATGCCTATGAGATGTACCATAATGGCAATTATGTAGTCACCTATTACAATGGACTTCCCGATATGTGGAATACCAAACCACCACTGCTTATATGGCTACAAGTTCTGTGTTTTAATCTTTTTGGGTTAACTGAATTAGCCATTAGAATACCCAGTATTCTGAGTGCAATTCTTATATGTATAATTATGGTATTTTTTAGCCATAAAACAACGGGACGATTATACAGCGGCATTATTGCATCAGCCATACTAATGACTACTAATGGATTTATCGAAGTGCACGTGGCAAGATCAGGTGAATACGATGCCCTATTATGTCTATGTACGACTACCATGGTCTTGTTTTATTATTTATACCTAAAATATGAGCAACCGGCCTATTACCTCATCACCATAACATGTGTCATTCTAGTGGCTTATACAAAAGGCATGCAAGGATTGATTTTCCTATTGCCTATGTTCATAGCCACGATAGCCTATCATAAAAGCAAACTAGTCTTTACCAGAAAAAATATTATAATCGCCTTACTTGCAGGATTAATCATCTTATCCTACTATTTTATAAGAGAAAAAATGAATCCCGGCTATCTCTTAGCTGTATGGGAAAATGAAGTATATGGGCGCTATAGCAAGCCATTAGAAGGGCATAGCGGTCCATTTAGCTATTACTTTAAGCTCTATTACAACTGGTATTACCTATACTGGAAGTGGTTTTCTATGTTAGGTATTATTGCTTGGGTATTTTTTGCTCGTTATTTTACACATCGATCTGTGGCAAGCTATCTATTGATGACTGGTATTAGCTACTTATTAGTGATCAGTTTTTCAGGCACTAAAATCGATTGGTATCTCGCTCCATTTTTGCCCATTGCAAGCTATTTTACTGCCCTATTTGTTTCGGACATCTCCGCTTATATACAAAGGTCCTGTAACCATAAAATTGGTGCCAATTCTGAAATAATTGTAGGGTTATTTTTATTGATTTTATTCGCAACTCCATACTACCGAATTGTAAAAAAAGTATATCTATCAGAAGAACGATCTTGGGAGAATAGATTTTATGACCTATCTTACCTACTTCAAAGTTGCCTCTATGATAAGTCCACCCTGGACCTCAAAAATCATAAAATCATTTATAATAAAGACTATACAGGATATAATGGCCATTTAAAATTCTATACCAACATATTGAATGAAAGGCAATACAATATCCAATATGCTCATTGCAAAGACCTATCCATAGGCGATAAGGCAATTGTACCACAGGTGCATAATCAAGATAGCATTACACAATTATACAATGCTAAAATAATATATAACTACTATGACTTGAAAATTTTTGAAATACTCGAAAAAAAGTAGTATGATTAAGATAATCTAAAAAAGGACTTTATTGGGTCAAATTTTTCAAACGCATTAATTGTATTCAATTTTGGATTCGCCATTCAATGATATTAAAAATATAAAAAAACAATATGTTCACACAAATTAACCCAAAATTACCTATGCGCAATAAAGCGGTCACTAAAAATTATTATATTAATCTATTGGGGTTTACCCAATATGGGAGCGATGCCTACCCCGATTATCTCATGCTCGAAAAGGATACCATTCAAATCCATTTCTTTTTATTTACATCACTCATCCCTTCAGATAACTATGGACAAGTATATATTAGAACCAATGATATAAATACGCTCTACCAGTCCTTACTCACCACTAATGTACCTATACATCCCAATGGCGCACTAAAAAAGCAATCTTGGGGGCAACTTGAATTTTCTTTGCTGGACCCTGACAATAATTTATTGACATTTGGTCAATCAATCATATAATAAATTTATCGAACAGCTATTACCTAATAACTGAAAAAATAGCTTTATTTTTGAGTTGTCATATAACCATACAAAGTGAAAAAAGTAATCATTCCCCTACCCGATCTCGATTTTGATGTCACTGAGGTTTCCGTACCTTGGAAATTGCTTACCGATCATGGCTTTCAAGTGGTATTTTCAACTGAACAAGGTAATATAGCCAAGGCTGATCCTTTATTGATTACAGGCGTAATATTTGGTCAGTTAGGAGCCAAACCATTAGCAATAAAGTATTATAGGGAAATGGAAAAATCACCAGCGTTTTTACATCCCATTAAATATGAAGCTATAAATGCAAGCGAATACGATGCCATACACTTACCTGGTGGTCACGCGCCTGGTATGAAGCCATACTTAGAAAACAAAATTTTGCAATCAAAATTACTTGATTTTCACCACGACCACACAAAAATTATTGGGGCTATATGCCATGGTGTTATTGTGCTTGCTCGATCCATTGACCCTGCTACTGGCAAGCCCATTATCTATAACCATAAGCTCACAGCATTGATTAAGTTTTTAGAGCAAACAGCCTATTACCTCACCGCTTGGAAACTCGGCAATTACTACCGCACTTACCCAGAATATGTACAGGACGAAGTAGTTCGAAACATTGCTGATCCTACTAACTTTGTCACTGGAAATCCATTTAAACCCTTAGTTGTAGAGGACAAAAATTTAATTACTGCTAGGTGGCCGCTGGATGCTTTTCATTATGCCAATGCTTTGATCCATAAGCTTCAAAATACAACGTAATAATCCAAACTAATAAATTACTATCCTACTATAAATTCACCAAAAAAACATCTACATAATGATAGCCATTAGTATTACAATACCCTTAATTCCAATCCAAAAATAAAATATCTTTAAACTTCATTTTTTTACACAAAAGGATACTCGTTCGTGGCTAATCTTAATTAAATTTGATTAAAAATAGTGCTAAGTGATTGTACTTATTATTAATGACAATGACTAATAAATAAGGCTTGCTAAATAACCTTAAAATCTTTTATAATAATAGGCTCTAGTCATTATAAGTGCAAAGGAAATTCACAATTGTATGGGTTTCAGTAAAAAAGCTTGCATCATAGATAAGAAATGTCGTCTCGTGGATATTTCTTTTTTAGGATTGTATTGGCGATACGGATCGCAGCAAACCAAGCGATAGCGAAGGTTAATGCTACCGATAGCAAAAATAAAGTTGCAATTAACCCGGGCATTTAGGCATCGCCCAAAAATTGATACCCTAATGAAAAGTACTTTTATCAATCCTGCTTTTGTAAGAACCTAAAAGGATACTTTGTTTACATTTGTTATTCTAAGTTTAAGACCCTTCACCTCTAACTATATATCTAAAGATCAAAAAACATAGTTAATACAAATCAGGTCTGTCCCTATTTTTGTATCTAATTATACAACTCATCTTATCTGTCCATTGCCTCTAACTTTCCACTTATAAGAAGTTAACTCAGGCAATGCCATAGGTCCACGTGCATGCAGTTTTTGAGTGCTGATACCAATCTCAGCTCCCATACCAAACTCACCACCATCCGTAAAGCAAGTTGAAGCATTGGCATATACCACGGCCGCATCAACCTGACTTAAAAACAATTCAATATGTGCTTCATTATTCGACAAGATCGCTTCTGAATGTTTTGATGAATGCTTACTAATATGACTCATCGCTTCTTGTATGTTCTCCACAATTTTTACAGCTAATTTCATAGCTAAAAATTCAGTGGAATAATGTATGGGTTCAGCGCGAAATAATAAGTTGTGACGGCAATGTTGTGCTAGTGCTGTGTAGGCTTTTTCATCAGCATATACAGTACAATTATATTGAGCTATTAATACACCTAATAAATTGTGCAAATTTTCTAAATTATTTTTGTGAACCAATAGGCAATCGAGTGCATTACACACGCTTACACGACGCGCTTTGGAATTAGTTATCACGCTGGCAGCCATATTTATATCCACAGGGTCATCGACATAGAGGTGTACCAACCCTGCACCAGTTTCTATTACTGGAATCGTAGCGTTTTGTCGCACATAATCTATTAAGGATTGAGAACCGCGCGGTATCAATACATCAATAAATCCATCAGCCTTGAGAATATGCTCCATCATAGATCGATCACTTGGTGCTAAATAGATTGCATGCACCATTTCATATTTTTTTAGCACTGACTGAATGAGTGTTACTATAGCCGTATTCGTATCTTGTGCATCACGACTACCTTTTAATACTGTTGCATTGCCTGACATAAAACAGATGCTAAAAACATCGAATGTCACATTGGGACGTGATTCATATACTACACCTACCACGCCAAGTGGTACGGTTATTTTTTCAAGCGACAGTCCATTAGGCAATGTTTTATTTTCGAGGATTTTATTAAGTGGCGATGGAAGACTTGCCACCTTTCGCATATCGTTAACGATGGCATCAATTCTATCCTCTGTAAGCATTAATCGATCATACTTAGGATCGTGGCTATCCATACGCTGCAAATCACTGCTATTAGCGGATAATAGCATAGCTGTGGATTCCTTGGTAAGATCCGCTATCTCAAGCAATATGTTTCTGCGAAGGCCATCATCCAGCAAAGCCAGTTGAGGCAGCATTTCCTTCACCGCAGCTAATGAATTGTGCAGTAGTTCAATTTCATTCATCTCCATTCCTATATATAGTTGTTAACTAACAGTGTATTCATCAAAATAATTTTACACAATTAATGTATCAATAAATAATCGTAATGTATCAATACTTTAGTAGGCAGGTTCATCGTCTTGTCGCTGAGATAGGCTATTAATACATCGCTGGATAATCTTATTTTTCCAATACCAATTACAGTGTGATTGCTATCCATTATCTGTACAATCTCCCCTTTAATAAACTGTCCTATTAACGATACCACGCCTACCGCTAATAAGCTACTGGGATTGCCTGATTTTAATGCTGTAAGCGCACCATCATTGACGATCAATGAGCCTTTAGCAGTTTGTTCGGAATAGGCCAGCCATCGCTTAATTCCTGACTTAGGTGACTTAGAAATAAACTTAGTACCCAAGCCTTCGTTATTGATTAAATCAATCAATGTATTCGGTCGCTTCCCATTAGCAATATATGTTGTGATACCTAATCTTGCTGTCTTTAAGGCCATCCGATATTTAGTGAGCATGCCACCCCGACCAAAACTCGATTTTCCACTGCTCATCGTATGTGGCTCTATTGGCGCGTCTACATCTATTTCACGGATGATTGATGATCCGCTGAGTGCAGGTGGCCCATCATATACTCCATCCACATTGCTCAATATGATCAGCCTTGTGGCATTCATCATCGAAGATATTAAACTTGCCAGCTCATCATTGTCAGTAAACATTAATTCACTCACTGCAATTACATCATTTTCATTGAGTATAGGTATCACTTGCTCAGCAATTAATCCCTGAAGGCAATTTTGCATATTTAAGTAATGAGAACGATCTCTAAAATCCTCTTTAGTTGCTAAAACTTGTGCCACATATTTATGGTATCTTTCAAAAAGACTTACATAAATATTCATCAACTTTATCTGACCAATAGATGCCCATATTTGACGGCGAACGATCTTATCTTCATTCTTAGGATTTTTAATAATCGTGCGACCTGAACCTACTGCGCCTGAACTCACTAAGATAATTCTATGACCCATGGATTGTAAGCTCACCACTTGATCCACTAAATGGCTAATGGTGGTAATATCTAATACCCCATCTTCACGGGAAAGCACATTAGTCCCTAATTTAATAACGATTGTTTCTCTTTGATTAATAATTGACATTAGACCATTTAAGGCCACAAAAATAGCCTAATTTTAATGGGACCTACACTTTGAATTTTTGTTTATGAAACTAATTATTGAACACTAAACACATTCAATCCATAATTGACCACTAAGAAACATAAAACGGATTAAAAGTATAAAAGACAAAGCCGACAAAATAACTTTGATTATTCATTACTATTGTGTACGAATCATTGCAGTTATTACCAGCAGGCTAAAGACATGGGGGCGGATAAAAATTAAAAAAGATATATAAAAACATAAGAATTTTAGAATACACCCATTTTATGGTTTACAACAGTGAAGGAGTTAAGCTAAAGCGATCTATTATTCGAGTAGTACAAGTGGTTTCTTGTAATTGCTGCTTTGGGGTCTCAATGAATCGAATATTACCAAGAAAAGACAATTTATTGGGAAGACTGCTCCATAAACAATTTTGCCATATTATTTCTGCTTATCCACATCAAAATTTATTTATTCACATTTTTTCAGCCACTTATGCACATTTTTTTCAAAATGTTGATATGTTTTTTCTTAATACGACAAATAATCCGCATTTGCAAAAAATCTTTTTAACAAAGCGCGGTGGAATAATAAATATTAATAAAATATTGAAAAGCTAGCTTACAAGGAATAGCTTTGTGCCGACAAGGGCTTCAAATTCATGCCCAAGTTCAAGAAAAAAACCGCAAAGTAAGACCTCATGGCCGAATACACCGACAAAACCCGATCATTGCTAAGTCCCCGCCGCGTTACGGAGGGAGCTGGCTATATCTTTGACAAGATACAGCCGCAGGCAAGGGATATGGAGGAAGCCGTACTCGGTTCTATGCTATTAGACAAGGAGGCCGTAGCTTTTTGCATTGACATCCTCAAGCCTGAAAGTTTTTACGATCCCGCTAACCAAGAGATATACCGCGCCATCCTCGATCTGTTTGGCCGCGCTAAGCCGGTGGACATCCTTACTGTGACCGAGCAATTGCGCAAAAATGGCCAGCTAGATGCTGTAGGAGGCCCTTTTTACCTCTCCCAGCTAACCAGCAGGATAGGATCTACTGCTAATGTGGAACACCATGCGAGGGTGATCGCCGAGAAATACCTCCTCCGCGAGATGATTGTGAGCTCTAATATGATCCTCAAAGATGCGTATGAAGAAACCACCGACGTATTTGACCTGTTAGATCGCGCCGAGCAGAGCCTATTCAATATCGCGGAAAAAAATCTTCGCCGTGGAACGGAACCCGTCAATGAAGTACTGGCAAAAGCACTCAAGCAGCTTGAATCGCTCAAAGACTCTAATACCCATCTTACTGGTGTGCCTTCGGGATTTAATCAGCTAGACCAGATTACGGGTGGCTGGCAAAAATCAGATTTGGTAGTAATCGCTGCACGTCCTGCAATGGGTAAGACTGCCTTCATCCTTTCTATGGCACGCAATGCCTCCGTGGACTTTAAAAAACCAGTAGCTGTATTCTCGCTCGAAATGAGCTCCGTACAGCTTGTCAATCGCTTAATATCAGCCGAAGCGGAAATAGATGGAGAAAAACTAAAAAAAGGAAACCTCGAAGAGCACGAATGGTTTCAGCTAACCCAAAAAATCAATAAACTCTCAGAAGCCAAACTCTTTATTGATGATACCCCAGCAATCAATATTTTTGAGTTAAGAGCTAAATGCCGTCGTCTGAAACTGCAACATGATATACAGATGGTCATTATCGACTATCTTCAAATCATGGGAACCACCGCCCAGCAAGGCAAAGGGCCTGGCAATCGCGAACAAGAAATCAGTTACATCACCCGTAACCTCAAGACCCTCGCCAAGGAACTAGATGTGCCAGTAATCGTACTGTCTCAGCTCAATCGTTCGGTGGAGACCAATGCAGGGGATAAAAAGCCACAGCTCCACCATCTCCGTGAATCGGGGTCTATAGAACAGGACGCTGACATGGTGCTTTTTCTATACAGAGCTGAATATTATAAAATCACCGAAGATCCAATTTCTGGATTATCCACCCAGGGAATGGGGGAAGTCATCATCGCCAAACATCGAAATGGCGCACTAGGTAGCGCATATTTGCGATTTATTAGCAAATACGCAAAATTTGACAATTTAGAACTCAATTTGGATCCTGAGGCACAGTTTTCGTATCTCAAAGACGAAGTGATTACCGTACAATCTAAATTGAATACGGATGATAATCTCCCCAACTTTATCCCCGATCCGCACGCCCATAAAATAGATGAAGAACCTCCATTTTAAATAAAAATAAAGGGTTAATTAATCTGGAGTAAAGCCGTCTCATTGCGAGGCGGCTTTTTTATTGGGTTAGATTTATTATTTGGGGCCGTCCTGCACAACAGACAACAGTTAGCCTCCTAATGCATACTAATGTGCAGGACCAGGCTCTCCATTTGTAGTCCTCGCGCCTCTGACCTAGTACACCCACTAAAGCGAAAAAATAACCACTAGCCGCCCACCTCCTAATAAACTTTAGTACAAGGCGCTGTGGGCTACCATTTCGATCCTTCGTCCATTTATGCAGTTAATGAAGTAGCACCAGACTCCATAAAAACAATGGTACATTGCGGTAAAAAAAACACCCAAAAAATATTCACTTATTAGCTCTATGTTTCCTAATTGAAAATTTTCTTGAGTCGAAATATATGTAGGTCTTGCATATTAACTGCAATATCTTTTATACTAAACGATTATGGAATATGCAAGTACAAAGGAAATGCACCATAATTTCTGCTTTTTAGCAAAAAAGCTTGCATCATAATTATAAAATGTCTTGTCTTATACAGTGCTCCTGCATGTTGTGTTCGCGATAGGGATCGCAGCGACACCCCACAGCGACTTTAGGAGCGAGG
>CAYZQX010000130.1:0-9606 GCA_964480615.1 uncultured Chitinophagales bacterium
ATTTTCACTTGGTTTTTTTTGTCAAGCTATTTTAGGCACGCACATGTCGTAAATCGTGAATCGGTAATCTTAAATCGCGCTAGCTAATCGTAAATCGCGCTAGCCAATCGTGAATCAATTAAAAGATCCTAAGGACAGAGGCCAACAAAAGCCAATTACTGTCCCTTACGGTGGAGAAAAACTTTATAGATTTTTGTAGGACTTCCTTATCGAGAATACAACTTGATGGAGCAATGTATATGAGATGACAATTTATTATTATGATAAAACTAATTTTTGATAGAACGCAACAATATAGGTGAATTCCTATTGCATTTACAATAGCTACAATCCTTGATAATAAAAAATTCACTAGTTATTGAGCAAGCCCTATATCATTGCTTATCAACTTCATATTCATTAGGATCTTATCTTGTTCAAAAATTGATGCATACTAAATTTTTATCATGAAAGGGAATAATGCTTGCACTGATTTTACCATAATTTGAGTTGAGGATGGGTTTATGCTGTTTATGATTATTAGGGATAGGCGCAGCTTATCACCTGAAATGATTCTGTTGTTCTATTTGCATTTTTGTATTTGCGATAAGGATAGGAGCGGCACCCCGCAGCGACTTTGGGAGCGAGGAGTATAGCGGATAGCCTGGGCCGGAGGCATCGCCATAATTGTATTGTTTTGAATCGTTGATCACTACTTACTTATGCTTGTCCTACACGTGTATAATAAAAAAGACCGCCTTCAAAATTAAATTTGAATTGCGGTCTCCATTATAAAACTAACTACTAAGATTAAGGTTTATGAACCAGCTAATAGGATTAGTCTGGATTGTCGTAGATGTATGGGTTGCGTTTGCGTATCTCGGTATTTTCGGGATTATCAATCGCACTGGTCACTACAAATTTTGAAATTGTATTTTCATTATTATAGTTCGCTGATTCGATATCAAAATTCTTTCGAATATATGCGGGTTGATTTTCATAATCAGTGATAGGCGTGTGTATATTGAATTGCATAGAGCTCAATCCACTCAATCTTTTTTTCCTGATCTGTTCGCTCTTCATGCGTTCCATATCTTCTTTGTCAATATCGAGCACATTTCCAGGGTTGTTATTGGAATTGCTTGTGGTAATGATGAATGGTGCATCTTCACTCACCGCTTGTTTAACTTTAGGTGTGGCTTCTAACGCTTGAGGTGCAACTTGCTGTGGCTGTACTTGTGCTGTGAAGACAGGCTGCTGTGTAGGTACAGGTTGTTGTGTAGCTACTGGCTGCTGTGTAGCAACAGGCTGCTGTATTTCAGGAAAGTGCGTAGGCAATGATACGTTAGAATTGAGATCCACTACAGTCCTTGGTGTCTGCTGTCCTGGCAGTGTAACTTTAGTAGGTGATTCAAACCCGGTAGCGATTACTGTGACGATGATCTCATCACCAGCTTGTTCATCATAGCAATGGCCGTGTTTTAGATCGGCATTACCACCTGCACTTTGTTGTATGTAACTAGTTATGTATTCTAGTTCATCCATTTGCAGTTCTTTTTGTGGTGATGTTGTGATATTCACAAGTACTGACTTAGCACCTCTTATATCATTTTGATTGAGCAATGGTGATTCGAGAGCCTCTCTTATAGCGGTTTCAGCGCGATCATCTCCTTTGGCATTAGACATACCCATGATGGCGACACCACTATTCTCCATAGTCTTGCGCACATCCGCAAAGTCGAGGTTTATCATACCTGGTCTGGTGATAATTTCAGCTATCCCTTTAGCTGCAATACCTACTACATTATCAGCTCTTTGAAATGCTTCAGATACAGATTGTTTGCCATATATATCTTTCACTTTATCATTAGAAATAACGATGAGTGAATCGACATAATTTTTCAATTCATTGATACCATCTAATGCTTTTCTCATCCTAACAGGACCTTCAAATGAGAATGGTGTAGTCACGATACCGATGGTTAGGATTCCTGCTTCTTTGCATATCCTTGCGATAACTGGAGCGCCACCAGTACCAGTACCACCACCCATTCCAGTGGTGATGAATACCATCTTGGTTTCGCTTCCTATAGCGCGTTTAATTTCTTCCACTGATTCAAGTGCGGCATCTCTTCCTTTCTCAGGATCGGATCCAGCACCTAGTCCTTCAGTAATTGAAGGACCTAATTTTACTTGTGCAGCTACAGGGGATGATTCTAATGTTTGAGCATCAGTATTGGCAACTATAAAATTAACGCCTATTATCCCTTGATTAAACATATGTTTAACTGCATTACATCCTCCGCCACCTACACCTATAACTTTTATGATGTATTGATTACCACGTGGCAAATCGAATTCTATTGACATATTTATAATTTATTATTTTTTTTGTAAAAATAGATGAACACGTATTGTTATCCAAAGAATAACTCAATAAATTGTTAACAATGTTTCTCACACCTTAAATCATTACTTTAAGTTGATTTCCATTCAGTAACATTATCACCTTCGACATTCCAAGTACCTTTGAATCCATTAATCATTTTAGTGATCAATGATTCTTTACCAGTAACACCAGTCATACCTTCTACTTGTGCAAGAGGCACTTTATTTTCGGTAAGTCTTTCGAATTCCAATCCTTGCAATATCAATCCAAGTGAAGTTGCATACAGTGGAGCTGATAAGAATTCAGGGCTATTCGGTGCAAGTATTTCAGTAGCATTACCTACTCTTGCATCACAGCCTGTACAGAGTTCAACGAGGTATCTTAGATTGCGCAGTTGACCACCACCACCAGTTAACACGATGCCAGCAGCTAATTTATTTTCATATCCTGATCTTATGATTTCATTATTGACAAGGGTCATAATCTCTTCCATACGCGCTTGTATTACAAGGGCGAGTGACTTCACATTCACTTGCTTAGGTGCTCGGCCAGATAATCCTGTAATGCTAACAACTTCATAAGACATTTTTTCGACTGCCATGGCAGATCCACATTTTACTTTCAGATCTTCAGCACTTTTCTTTATCAGTTGAAAAGCAACTTTTACATCTTCCGTAACAAGATTACCACCACAAGGAATAACGGCAGTATGTCTTAAAATATTATTGTAATAGATAGCTACATCGGTAGTGCCTCCACCTATATCCACAAGTGCTACGCCCACTTCCTTTTCATCGGCTTCTAATACTGCAGCTGCTGAAGCTATAGGCTCAAGTATTAATCCTTTGAGCTCTAATCCAGCGCGCTTTATACAAGTATCGATATTTTCAGTAGAAGATTCCTGTCCTGTTACGATGTGAAAATCCGCTTCAATGCGTGTGCCAGCCATCCCTATAGGATTGGCAACACCCGACTCATTATCGACTGTAAATTCTTGAGGGATGATGTGAATAATTTTTTCACCAGGTGGCAATACCATCTTTTTCATATCAGCCACAAGCATATCCACATCTTCTTGTGTGATCTCCTCCTTGTGGTTAGATCGCATACGATAACCTCTATGTTTTAAACTTTTTATATGCTGGCCAGCAATGCCAACATATACATCAGTTATTTTATAACCAGCATTGGATTCAGCTTCAGAAACAGCAGTCCTAATAGCCTCTACCATCTCAGCTATATTGTGAATGACACCACGTTGCATACCTTGTGAATGCGCACGACCCACTCCAAGAACTTCTAGTAAGCCATCCAGGTTAAGACGTCCAACTATGACACAGGTCTTGGTGGTACCTATGTCTAATGCTACAATAATTTTTGACTCTTTCATATTACTTGAGGGTTGTTTTATTTTTTTTTATTGGTGGGATAAAAAATCTATTTGCCAAACGATTTATTTGCTACAAACTATCTGATTATCAAACTTCACATTAACAAGCTTTACATCTTGGTACTTCTTAGAAGGGAGCACTTGCTTGTAAAAAGATAGGATGCGATTTTCTTTTTTTTCTAATTCTTTGCTATCGCCTAGTAAGATGGTGAAGTCTCCTACCTTGGGTATTAACTCCATATCGCCATCGGCTCTTAGGTATATTTGTTCAGACAATGCATTTAAAAACTTATTGGATTGTATGTACTTGCCATACTCATAGAGTTCATTGAGTACTCCTTTACTGGGAATAGTATCGCTAGGTGTCACAGGTATATGGCCAGTTACAATTGGAACTCTAGAGGTGTACTCAGGACCCATAGGCATTTTCTTGCGACTTTCAGTTATGTAATAGCTCTTATCCATTCCATCAATCACTCGTAATATAGGGAGATCCTGAACTACTTCCATAGACAATCTGCCTTTGCTATCGAAATGAGCAAATGCTTTATGGATATAAGGTTTATTGGATATAGCCTCTTCAAGATCCACTAAGCTAATCTCTTTGATTGTTTTTTTTGTGGACCCTTTGCCAATGAATTCATTTACCCAATTAGACACAACAGCTTCTTGAATAAATTTTTCATTTGCGCCAGTATTAATTTTGATCTTTACTTCATCGCAATAGATACTCGACTGATTGCTCATAGAAGCACTGACTAAGAAAACCAATGCTAACACAGCTAATCCATATAATAGGAAAGCTGGAATTTTTAACTGTTTAATTTGATCTATCATAGGTTGGGGATATTTTTAAATTTCAAAAGCTGGGAAACAATATGATCTCGTTTTTCACCTATATCGCCTGCACCGAGCAATAGGAGCAAGTCCGGGCTCACACTATTTAGTATTTCGTGGATATTAGAAAGATTATAGATCTCTCCAGTACTATTGTGCAATCCATTTAGGATGATAGTAGAATCGACTCCTTCAATGGGTAGTTCACGCGCTGGGTATATTTCTAACAATAAGCAGGTATCCGCTAGATTTAATGCCTCTATAAATCCATCGCACAAGTCACGAGTGCGGCTGAATAAATGGGGCTGAAATACAACAGTCAGTTTCTTATTCGGAAATAAGTGCTTAGCCGAATGAATGGTCGCCCTAATTTCTTCAGGATGATGTGCGTAATCATCAATAACCACAAGGTCTGGTTTTCTTACCAAGAAATCAAAACGCCTCTCCAATCCCTGATAACTACCCAAGGACTGAGCTATACAATCACCACTCAAACCCAAATTGCGACATACTGCATAGGCAGCTAATGAGTTTTCAATATTGTGTAAGCCACCAATCTGTAAAGTGACAGCATGGGATTCGAGATGCTTATTGTCAATGATGTTGTAATGATAAAAACCATCTACTAACTTTAAATCATCAGAGGTATATAGCGCATTTTTTTCTTTAAGTCGGTCATATTTTTCAGTGGTAGCAGTATCGGAAATTAACTGCGTTCGATTATGTGCTATCAATAATCCATTATCGGCTACCTGATTAGCAAACAACTGGTAAGTCTCACGCATGGCTTGTTCCGTACCATAGATATCGAGGTGATCGGCATCCATTGCAGTTACAACCGCAAGTTGTGGGTGCAATCTCAAAAAAGAGCGATCATATTCATCAGCTTCAACAACAAAATATTTTTCACCCTTACTAATAAAATTATTATCATAATTTTTAGTTACTGCCCCTATAAGACTAGTAGCAGGGAAATTATTATCATATAAGATATGGCCTATCATAGATGATATTGTGGACTTGCCATGTGTTCCTGCGATAGCAATAGTTGGCGAATTACTAGTTATTGCTTCCAGTACCTGAGACCTTTTATAAATTGGTATATTATTTGTAATACAATATTGCAATTCCAAATTGGTTTTTGGTATAGCAGGTGTAAACACAACAATATCTACATTGGTAGGTATCAGTGAGGCATCTTCATGATAATGAATGGTCATCCCTTCTGACTCCAGCTGAGCAGTGAAGGAGGTAGCTGTACGGTCGTAGCCATATATAGCTATTCCTTTCGATAAGAAATACCTTGCGATGGCACTCATACCTACACCTCCGATGCCTATAAAATAGGCGACGCTTATATGCTCTAAATTTATCATTTCTATAACAACACTACTAAAATACTTTTAACATTGAATTAAAATCAAATCTCATCAGCTTATTGCCCGTTATTCAGTAGAGATGAGCTATCCGATATTTACCTAATCCATACTTACTTATACAAAACCAATCAATACACAACAATTTATTTCCTACTAAAAATACGATCTCCAACTGACTAAACACTTGCTTCATTTACCACATTTAATACCACATTAGCAATACGATCAGCGGCATTAACGATGGCCATTTTTTTTATGTTTTCCCCTAGCTCTTTTTGCTTTTCACGATCGGCTAATAGATTGCTAAGGGTTGGAAATAATTTTTGTTCAGCCTCTGAATCGCGTATCATAATTGCCGCATTCTTATTTACTAACGCCATTGCATTATGTGCTTGATGATCCTCAGCTACATTAGGTGATGGGAGCAAAATAGCTGGCTTACCTACAATTGCTAACTCTGCGATGGTCCCTCCTGCCCTACTTATAATAATATCTGCCGCTGCATAAGCCATATCCATCTCTTTTATAAAAGGCATAATTTTGATGGAACCATTGGGCAGCTCACCTATAGCTCGACATTCCTCGTAATACACAGCACCTGTTTGCCATATTAGATTTATATCGTTTTGAGCAAAAAAGTCCAAATTATTTTTAATACACTGGTTGATTGCCTTAGCGCCTAAACTTCCACCCGTGACTAATAATACTGGTCGATCATTGTGGATAGAGAAATAGGCAAGTGCTTCCTTTTTCGGTGGCAAGGGATTCATTATACTCGCCCTTACTGGATTACCAGTCAACACAATTTTATCAGAAGGAAAGTACTTATCCATACCTTCAAAAACCACACATATTTTTTTTGCTTTGGTTGCAAGAATTCTATTCGTTACTCCAGGTAAGGAATTTTGTTCTTGAATAACGGAAGGAATCCCAAGCCAATTAGCCACTTTCAACAAAGGGCCACTGGCGTAACCACCAACACCAATTACTACATCTGGTTTAAATGATTTTATGACAAAGAACGATTGAATTAATGCTACAACAAGTTTTAGTGGGAATAGTAAATTAGCAATACTTAGGCTACGTTGAAAACCACTAATCCACAATCCCTTAATCTTATATCCTGCTTCGGGCACTTTGACCATCTCCATTCTACCCTTAGCACCTACATATAACAGTGCTATATCCGGATTAGCTCTTTGCAGCGCTTGTCCGATTGCGATAGCTGGAAATATATGCCCCCCAGTACCACCACCACTTATGATGACTCTTTTACTCATTACACTTATCTATACCTCCACACTCAATTTTACATCTTCATTTTTGCGCGTATTCGCTTCGATGTGGACACTAACACTAAGAATGATTCCTAAGGCGATAGAGGTGAATAATAGCGAGGTCCCTCCCTTGCTCACCAGTGGCAGTGCAACACCAGTAACTGGAACTAGATTTACAGATACTGCCATATTTAACAATGCTTGAAGCACGAGGAGTAATCCCAAGCCCAAGGCCAATAGGGAACCAAATGGCCCAGCACTCATCTTAAAGATTGCTATACACCTATACAATAAAAACATATATAATACGAGTATAAACAAACCACCTCTTATTAGCCCATGTTCTTCAATAATTATTGGATAGATTAAATCCGCGTGGGCACTAAATAAAAAATGCTTGGCTCGACTATTGCCAGGCCCTACACCAAACAATCCTCCTTGAGCTATGGCCACTTTAGCCTGGCTTACCTGAAGCGTATTCTCATCCACACTGTTTGATGGTTTATTAGAGAATGCCGACTGTACAAATGATTCAATTCTATTTTCCCAAGTAGCCAATCTCGATACTTTAGTACCTGCTAATTTCAATGTGCCAATAAATAGGGCAAACAATACCATACTAAACAATATAAATTGCCATATATGGCTTGTACTTATCTTGGCTATAAACAACATCAGAACGCCCATACCAAACACTAGACATGCTGTACTCATATTCCACGGTGCGATCAGACCTGCTATGATGAGAATGGGAAATCCTAAATACACCATCATATTCTTAAAATTCACCGATACCAAAGCCCTTTTTACAGACAGCATGTAGGATAGATACATTACTAATCCCAACTTTCCTAAGTCGGATGTTTGAAATGATTTATTTATGAGTGGAATTGTAAGCCATCTTCTAGCGCCATTGATTTCATTTCCCCATATCATCGTATAAGCTAGCAGGGGTATGGATATTAAAAACAACATGATCGCAATTCCTGCATACCGATTGTAATTAATTTTGTGAAAATGATAGAGTAAAACCAAACCCAATGCTACATATAGTATTTGTGAAAGCAATATGCCTTCGGTACTTGAACCTTTATTTTGAAATGCCAATTTTGAACTAGTACTATACACCATAAGTATAGAAAATAGGTAGAGCGTTATGATTACAAACCATATCCCTTTATCCCCTTTTATACTATTTACAAATGAATTTATCATGACCCAAAAAATAATTATATTCCAAGAGCATGGACAGCCGCTTTGAATTGCCTTCCACGATCCTCATAATTCACAAATAAATCAAAACTTGCACAAGAAGGAGAAAGCAAAACCACCTCACCATTTTGCGCTAAATTATAGGCTTGTCCCACAGCATCACGCATGCCATTAGTCTCTACGATTACTGGTACGATACCTTTAAAATAATCCACCAATGGAGTTGTATCAGCACCAAGACATACCAAGGCCTTAACCTTCTCTGATACTAGTTTCTTTATCTCATCATAATTATTGCCTTTATCTACTCCACCTGCGATCCATACGATTGGTTTATCAATACTATCCAGTGCAAACCAAGTGCTGTTCACATTCGTAGCTTTTGAATCATTGATGAATGTGATGCCATATAAGTCCGTAACCTCCTCAAGACGGTGTTCTAATGCCTTGAAAGTTTTAAACGATTCTCGGATCACACGCCTGCTAATTCCAGCAGATGCAGCGCCTACACCCGCAGCCATGGAATTATATACATTGTGCCTGCCTTTGAGGCCGAGCTCGCTAATACTCTGGTTAAAATTTTCTTTTTCTAGATCAAACATAATTAGGTGGTTTTTTTTATAGGCTCCTATTCCCGATAACTCAGTTTCCTGAGTGAAAGGAATTAGTATAGATTTTACAGGTTTGTTATTCAAATAATTTAATATAACTGGATCATCTTGGTTATAAATAAAATAATCACTAGGGCCTTGATTCTTAGTTATTTTAAATTTTGATTCGACATATTTTTCAAAAGAGTAATCATAGCGATCCAAATGGTCAGGGGTAATATTCAAAAGAATGGCTATATGTGGTCTAAAATCTCTTATATCATCTAATTGAAAACTGCTTATCTCAAGAACATAATAATCATACTCATTATCATCGGCTACCAACTCGGCAAAACTGATTCCTATATTACCTCCTAGCGCTACCTTATAACCCGCTTTGTGAAACATATCATAGGTAAGGCTTGTAGTGGTGGTCTTGCCATTAGATCCTGTGATGGCTATAATGATCGCATTTGTGAACCAACTGGCAAATTCAATTTCTGAAATTATCTCCTTACCTTCCTTTCTAAGCTCCTTTATAATTGGTGCTTTG
>CAYZQX010000131.1:0-9568 GCA_964480615.1 uncultured Chitinophagales bacterium
GAATGAATTGTTCTAATCGTTTAAGTGCATTCGCATCTAGCTTGCTGATTATTAATATGATTTTTGACTTGTACAAGAATAAAAACTAGGGTTGATTAGGATGTAAAAATATACAATTATTGTAAATTTCAAAGAAAAAAACAGGAGCAACTTACTATGCGGTATTAGTTGCTTCTATACAATGCAATGATAATGGTCTTTTCATGAGTATTAGGTTCTCTAGTGAGTAACATTTTGAAAAGTGGTATTTTGTAATTGTGGTATTAGTTCATCCTATCAATTTTTTGATGTAAGGATCTAGCCATTTATTGTCCACTATAGGACATGGCTTTTGCGCTTCAGATTGAACTAAATTTGTAGCAAGGAGAATATTCATACTTAATTGATGTAGGCAAATGTACTTTTTTTTAAGGGTATTGACGGGTGCTTGATCGGATTTTTATTATAGCTGCCAAGAATGTAGCATTCAATTTGCCACACCAAGATTAATTATTATAGTTGATTAAAGTGATCAGCAGTATGAGTGCAATTATGCCATTAAAAATATTATGAGTCCATTTGCTTTATATTTTTGATAGAAATTCTAGGGTATATATTTTTATATTCAATTAGGATTGGTCAATCAATCAAATATGTTGGATTGTGGCGATGCCTAAAGGCCTGGTCTGCTGCAGGCTATACTTTCTGGCATTTATTTTTTTTCAATGCCCGCCAGAATCTTTGCAAGCTCGATTTGTTTTCGGTCTTTTCCACTGCCTCCTTCTTAATCCTAACCATATACAGTTCTGTATAGGTCAGCCACATCTATTTCATCAAACACATTTGTATAAGGAGTCAGTGAAAATGACTAAACCATTCCGCATTTCTATCGCTGATGCAACGATGCATACTAAGCTACTAATAAAGACTATGGAATATAGCAGGAGATGAAATAGATATCAACGGCTGCAATCCATGTTGCTAATATGAATTATAATATTTTTTTGCCTTGTGATTCTTAGCTATTCTAAATCAACTTCTCTTCAAAAGGCAAAATTTATAAGGTGCCAAGATTTATAATCAGTAGCTCAATGAATTGATTGGCTACCGAGCAAGTCTTCCATCCTAAGAATATCTGTAAAAATATACTTAGCAAATTAAGTATTATAGCAACATTAGTAGCAAGCATTGCACATAATTGTATTAACAATGCCTATTGATTGGAATAGTTAACTTGTGATACAGGAACTGGCTGGCTAGTAGCTTAAATTATATAGGCAATTTTATCTATGCGAAGTATGAACTAATGACTATTGTATGTATAAATCGTTATCAGTAATTGTCGATACTTATTTTTAAGTTCTAAGATAATTAATACATAAAAATTATTAGAATGAATAATTTGTTAAGTAGGTTTTGAATAAACTCTATTTTTTTGCCTTTTTCGTTTAGAATAATCTTTTTTAGATTCTCTTTAGAAAATACAAGAAGTACAGTAGCCTCTTTAACCTCGACTTTATATTTTTTTTTGGTCTCGGGCAATAGATTTTCTTCGCCAAAAAATTGGCCTTTGGTTAGAATGGTTACTTGGGCTGGTTTTGTGGTATTTTCGGTAATTTTAACCTCACCACTTTTTAGTAGATAAATATTTTCAACGTTATCAGTAACATTAAAGAGTATTTTACCTTTTTTATAGACTTCCACACTCCCCTCGTTCTCATAAAATAATGAAGCAACATTTTTTGGTGGCATCAAGATTTCAATATCAGTAAACACAAATTTCGGCATCTTCAATTCTTATTCTAAGGGGGCTTATAATCTGTTGCGAAAGTAGTTTCTTTAGTAATTAATTCTATGGACAATTTATCGCTTGCAAATGCCGAAAATTACGACTTTTTATGCCCAAAAATTATGTAATGTATTGATAATCAGATTTATATATAGTGACAGTTTGCAAATATTTTGGACTGATCATGATTTTAAATTTATTAAGCAAGATTAGGTCAAGCAAAGTTTAACTAGATAATATGGAATAAATATTCCAAAAAATAAAGAAACGTTTATATTTAGTCTTGAGTTTTGTTTACTTAAATTTTATGTGGTAAATATTTTTTTTCAATAGATGAACTTTTCTAATTAGATTTTCTAAAAGGAAAGAATCTTTTCAATGCTAATGGAAATCAAACGAGAATCGCCAATAATGTACTTAATTAGGAAATTCTAGCAAGTGTATTTTTGCATTATTATGGGATTCTATCATCAAGATTGGGTTTACTATCAAGGGCATACTGACAGTTAAAAAAAAATTGTCATTGATGTTTTTGGGCTTATCTACTCTTGATGTATGGCAATTAATACTAAGCATTTCAAAAACCATTAAACCAAAATTATTTTTTTCGTGCAAGATAATATACTAAAAAATACGCTAAGAAGTGCGAATTGGAAATTATAAAGTATAGAGTTGTTGAGCTTATCAATTATTGATATTAGCAGAAAGAGTTGTTTCGTAAATTGTCAATATTGGTACTCTTAAGAAGGCCTAGATGAGTGTCAGCTTGTGGACTGAATATACCAATTTATTATACCTTTGATGCACAATAAATTATATGTGGAACAAGATTGCTGAGAGTTTGGATTACATACAAAGTAAAATTAGTATCGAGCCTGAATTTGGAATAATATTAGGTACGGGATTGGGTAATCTGATAAGAGAGGTAGAGATTATGCATAGTATCAATTATGGTGATATACCGCACTTTCCTCTTTCTACTGTTGAAAGTCACAAAGGCAATATGATTTTTGGTTATCTTGGCGGTAGGAGTGTTTTAGTGATGCAAGGAAGGTTTCACTATTACGAAGGTTATAGCATGGAGGAAGTAACATACCCTGTGCGCGTAATGCAGCAATTGGGCATCAGGAAATTAATAATCTCTAATATTTCAGGCAGTGTCAATACCAATTATCACAAAGGCGATTTAGTAATCATTACGGATCATATAAATCTGCAAACTGATAATCCATTAAGGGGACTAAGCGATCGTAGTTTTGGACCACGCTTTCCCGATATGAGCGATCCATATTCTAACCGTATGAATGAGATAGCCTATGATTATGCCATGGCGAATGGATATACTTGTCATTATGGGATATATGTAAGTGTTAGTGGTCCCAACTTGGAAACCAAGGCTGAGTATAGGATGCTTAACTTATTAGGAGCTGATATTGTAGGAATGAGTACGGTTCCTGAAGTGATCGTGGGGGTACAATGTGGTATGGAAATATTCGCAATCTCCATTGTTACAGATAAGAATTTCCCAATCGCTGAAATCACTAAAATAACCGTGGAAGAAGTAATCGCGATCGCAACGGCTGCTGAACCTAAAATGACTGCGGTAATAAAGCATCTTGTACATCAGGCTTAAGAACTTAGGATTAAGAGTAAGAGCTGTTGAATCTGATTTTGCCACTACAATTAATAACGTAGGTATAACGTTTATTAAAAATTCAGTCTATATAGAAATGACTATTTTTGCGCGGCCCTCAAAGCAAATATAAAATTAATTGCAACCAAAATATTTTAATAGTTACCGATTGTTAGTGCTGGCTTATCCACAAAGGGTAATGCGATTGTGTGCGCTGCTACTGACAAGCTGTGTGTTGCAAGTGATAATAGGCGATACAATGATCTTTGGACAGGAGCTAAAAAAGGACACTAGTTATATAGAGCAGCGATTTGGATTAGTAAAATACACCAATGGAACCTGGCTCGAAAATTTTCTAAGTCCTGATACCATTCATCATGCCGAGCTGAATTTTAAGGAAGATAGTACCCACCGCGAATTTGTGCGATATGCTGGTTATCAAGGTCAAGTACCTATTATATTAGATGCTGGATTGCCAATGTATTTTCATCCAAAATTTTTGAATACAAGCTTTTCGTATTATAAATATACCCTCGAAAATGCCAAGCGATATTATTCTAAATCACCTTATACATCCATTAGCTATATATTGGGAACACCCAAGCATCAACAGCTAAAACTCGACTATGCACAGCATATACTGCGAAAGTTTTTTGTTACCTTGCAATACCACCGCATATCAGCTACTGGTCCTTATCAACGCAACACAGCAGGCATTCATAACCTCCATACTAATATATGGTATCGATCGCCTGAATCAAAGCACGAGTTTCAATTCCGATATATTTATAATGCATTGAAACAAGAAGAGAATGGAGGGATACACTATCAGAATTTTGTTAATGGACTATACCTTCGATCCACAATACCCATCACATTAGATGCCGCATTGAGATCCCAAAGTGAAAATATATACCACCTCTCCTATAATTATAATTTATTAAAGATTGATACTGCTAATATCCTAAAGACAAAACTAAAATTGGGTGGCTATATGCAATACAGCAGTGAAAAGTTTGCCTATAAAGATACGGAGCCGATTGCTAATTTTTACCCTTATTTTTATTTTGGCAATGCTGCTACTTATGATACTAGTTATTTCAAAAATTTTGCTGTAGGTCCTAGGATATGGTGGCAACATGCATTGAATAATCATTTAGATATGAGTGCTGGATTTACCCGTAATTCCATGCTTGTAAAGCAATATGATTTATCAGGTGTTTTAGAAAGATGGCGCAGTAGCAAGATGGATTATTATTATTTCGATGCAATTGCTAGCTTAAAAATCGGTAGTCGCCAGCAAGGGCTTTTACAAGCTGAGTATAAGCAAGCAGTCGCTGGGTATAATCAAGGCGATCAATACATTAATGTACAGGCAGTTTACAATCACAAGTACTTTATCATCAATAGTGGATACAAGCAGAATTACAAGACGTCTGACTTATTCTTTGTAGAGAATTATGATAACCACCATGTGTGGAATTATACTGACTCCACACTTAAGCGCAGTTTTGGGTATGAGTTAAGTGGGCAGCTATTGTTTAATCAATGGCCACTGAGAATAGGACTGATTAATGGGCTTGTTACTAACTACAACTATTTACAAGAGGAACTACAGGTACCTGTTTTCTTGTCTAAGCCACTTTCTTACATTAAACTAGCATTAGCTTTGCCAATAAAAATAAAAAAATTCCATCTAGAAACTGAGGTAATCTATCAGTCCCACGACGGTTTATCTATGCCTTGGCCACGTATGCTTGCTAAGTTTACAGGCTACTGGGAGAGTTCTTTTTTAAATGGTGCAACCATCGGCAAGTTCGGCATAGCAGCAAGGTATAGTTCTACCTATCGACCATGGCGTTATAGTCCATCTATAGGCAGTTTTTATTATGAAGATGATGTGTTGGTGAGTGATATGCCTGAATTAAATGTATTCATACAGTTATCTATTAAGCGGGCCGAATTGTATTTTAAAGGCAATTTTTTAAATCAAGGTTGGCCACAATGGGGCTATTATGTAGCTCCTCGTATGCCTTCCTATGATCGCAATTTTCAGTTTGGTGTAAGATGGGATTTTTATGATTAAGAATCCCTCAATAGCTGAGAAACAAAAATGTATTAATTAGTAAGATATGAAAGATAAGTTGATAATAGCTGGTATATATATAGTTGCCATCATTTTGTTTGTAGCGGTATATCAGTATGTAGCCATCGCTAACCCTATATGGAAATTTTTAGCCGCGGATATAGCTGCTACTATTTTTGTGTTTATAATGAGTTATGTATTTAATAATTCAAGTGTGTATGATCCGTATTGGAGTGTTATTCCACCAGTAATTTGTTTGGTATGGTTATATGATACATCTAAAGAATATTATTGGTGGCATTATGTGGTGCTTACCTTGGTAATGCTATGGGGTGTAAGACTTACTAACAATTGGTTGCAAGGCTGGACGGATATGAAACACGAGGATTGGCGTTACATTTCCTATAGAGAACTAAGTCCAAGATATTACTGGCTAATTAGTTTTTTTGGCATTCATTTATTTCCTACTTTCATAGTTTTTGTAGCTTGTATTCCATTGTATTTTGCGATTAACTATAGTTTTCACAACCACTGGCTAAATATCATCGCTGCTGTAGTCACTTCTCTTTCATTGCTTATTGAATGGTTTGCAGATAATCAAAAGAGGTTGTTTAAAAAAACTGCCTCCTCAACTGATGTGTGTAATAAAGGATTGTGGCGTTATAGTCGCCATCCCAACTATATGGGCGAGATTGGATTTTGGTGGGGCATTGCAATATTTGGGATTGCTGCATGGCCAGGAAAATGGTGGCTTATCGTAGGTGCTACACTAGTAACCATACTATTTGTAGCCATTAGTATTCCTATGATGGAAATTAGATTGCTAAGCAAAAAACCCAATTATAAAGCTTATAAAGACAATACCTATTCGCTGATACCAGGCATACTTTAATGGGTAATTTATCATCGTGTGAATACAACGTGAATTCTTAATTCTTAAACCTAAAAGAAGTATAAGAGGTGATACAAATTAAGGTGTCTTACCTTAGGCTTGCGCGCATAATCATAGTGTCTTAGCTAGTTAAAATCATTACTATTTTCTTCGATTGAGATGTACTTAATATATTGGATAGGAGTATAATTATAGACCTACTAAATCAATTAATTAGGGCTTGCTAAATAGCTTATAAATATGCATTATGGCGATGCCTGCAACCCGCTGCGCTATCACTTGGTTGCTCACCTCTATCCCTATCGATAATACAACTTGAAGGAGCAGTGTATATGCGATAATATTTCATATTTATAAAGCAAGCTTTTTTACTGAATCGCAACTTCTCTTGCTCATTTCCATTGCACTTGCATATTCTATAATCTTTTATTATAAAGATTTCAGAGTTATTGATCAAGCCCTAGATACTAGACACTGGATAATTGATAATGGACTCTAGACTTATTGTAGTTTCTACTACTAGCTTCAGGATCGTAAATCCTAAATCTTGAATCGTTAATTGTTAAAAAAGCGATAGGGATGCGGAATGGTTTAGTCTTGTATGCTGACTCCCTTTGTGAATGTCTTTAGTAGGAATGATGCCATCAGCTTTGTAAGATTTACGTTTTGATAAGAAGATCAGGGAGGCAGCATACAAGACCGAAACGCAGTGGAGCCTGGAGCAGCCCGGGCCTGTAAGGCATCGCCCAAATCGAAATTATTAATTCATTGAAGAAGCTTTAGCAAGGAATAATTTTTTACTTATTTGAATAATATGGAGCTAAGAGGCTAGACCTGTTTATTATCAAATCAATGATGGGTTCTCCCGAGTTATTATGTATTGGGAGTATTTTTTAGTATTTTTTTAACCTTTTTGCTTGGAATTATGAGAATTATGAATAGTTTTGAGAGATTTTTTTGTTAAAGGGGAAAAAATTATCTATATGAAAAAAAACTTACTTATTCTCTTTGCATTTATGCAGAGCATTTTGGTGTATGCACAGCAAAAGCCAATTACGGGGTCGGTTACCGATATGGAAGGTAATCCACTCATAGGGGTTATGGTAGTCGAGAAGGGTACTACTAATGGTACAGTAACTGATTTGGATGGAAAGTATAGGCTACGCCCTATAAAAAAAGAAACAATTTTTTTGTTCAGTTATGTAGGGTATGAGGTCAAGGAAATGCCAGTAGCCGAAGGCGGAGCATACATCACACAACTCGTGGAGGGTGCTACACTTGATGAGGTTACAGTAGTAGGATCTCGTGCGCTCAATCGATCCCACACCACTTCACCATCGCCTGTGGATGTGATTGACATTGCCGAGTTAACCACTAAGAATGGACAGCTCGACATTAATTCATTGATGAATTTTGTTGCACCTTCATTTAACTCTAATCGCCAAACGGGTAGTGATGGAGCTGATCATATAGATCCTGCTTCCTTGAGGGGACTAGGACCTGATCAAACATTAGTGCTTATCAATGGAAAAAGATTGCATCAGAGTTCCTTAGTAAATATCTATGGATCACGCGGCCGTGGCAATAATGGTACAGACCTCAATGCGATTCCTGCAGCTGCTATTAAGCGCATTGAAATATTGAGAGATGGCGCTAGTGCACAATATGGTTCCGATGCCATCGCTGGTGTTATTAACATTGTACTAAAAGATGAAGTAGAAGAGTTTACTGGAAACCTCAATGTAGGTGCATACACCGCAAAATATCGCAGGGATGATAAAAAATTTGATGGATTGAATTATAATTTTAATGCCAATTATGGTTTTAAGGTAGGACAAAAAGGATATGTAAATCTTACTGGTGATTATAACTGGAGAGATCATACAAACCGCTCTAAAACACATCCTGATGATGTGCTAGCTCGTCGCGAATTTGGTGATGCAAAATTGAGTAATATGTCGCTCTACCTCAACTCAAAATTTCCAGTGAATAAGCGCAGTCAAGTATATCTTTTTGGTGGGGTAAATAAGCGCCTAGGAGAAGCGTTTGCTTGGACGCGAGCAGCTGATGATGAAAGAAATGATACATTGATCTATCCCAACGGATTTGATCCATTGATCACATCTGATATCCTAGATCTTACAGGTACATTAGGCTTCAAACATACACTGGGCAAGTGGACTATGGATCTAAGCAATACCTATGGTACGAATAGGTTTGACTATGGTGTTGAGAATACACTAAACGCTTCTTGGTTACCCGTAGGTACTCAAGTTTTATCACCCACTGAGTTTGAGGCAGGTGGCTTTCAATTGAGTCAAAATACAGTGAATTTAGATTTTACACGAGCATTTAAAAAATTACAAAATATCAATCTCGCATTTGGTGCTGAACTTCGTAATGAGTTTTATAAAATCAGAGCAGGAGAAGAAGGTTCCTATCTCTCTTATGACCAAGTTAGTGTGCGCGGTTCTCAAGGGTTTCCAGGATTTACTCCCGAAAATGAAAGAGATGAGAATAGGATGTGTATAGGTGCTTATGTGGATACCGAATTTGATATTTCTAAAATGTTCATGTTGGGCTTGGCAGGAAGATTTGAAAACTACAGCGATTTTGGTTCTACAATTAATGGTAAGTTGTCAGCTATATATAAGCCAACTCGTTACTTTAATTTACGCGGTACAGTGAGTACGGGTTATCGCGCACCATCCCTTCCTCAAAAATATTTTAATCAACCGGTTACTAATTTCATTGGGGGTGTTCCAGAAGAGGTTTTGGTAGCTGCTAACGATTCAGAGCTTATCAATGGATTGGGCATCTCAAAGTTAAAACAAGAACGCTCACTCAATACATCAGTAGGTATAACTTCTAAGCCATTAGATAATCTATCTATAACCATTGATGGCTATATGGTAAAAATCAAAGATAGAGTTATCTTAACTGGTCAATTTGGTTATGATGACGATACTACATCTGTAAGTTTAGTTGATTCTATTCTGAGTGTAAATGATTCAGATTATTTGATGTTTTTTACCAACTCTATATCAACCACCACTATGGGTATAGATGCAATTATCGCATACAGTGAATATTTTGGAAAACATAGATTGAGTACTTCATTAGCTGCAAACTTTAATAAATTGACAATTGACTCTGTATATACAAATACCCAATTAGCAGATTATGGGG
>CAYZQX010000132.1:0-9496 GCA_964480615.1 uncultured Chitinophagales bacterium
CGAATCATTTTTTTATAAGGCAAAAAGAATCTGCGCTTTCGCTTGATTTGGGGCTACGCTGACGCTTCTGTACTGAGGTGGCTGCACGATTCACGATACCCGATTTACGATTAACGACATTGAATCTAATTGAAGCAACTGAACTAAGTCTATCAATTGATTTACGATCATGATGTTTGTGGTATTAACTACATCGGGCTTACTAAATAACTCTGAATTCTTTTATAATAAACGATTATGGAATATGCAAGTGCAAAAGAAATGCACAATAATTTCTGTTTTTTTGCTAAAAAGCTTGCATAATAAATATGAAATGTTTGGGGTCAGGCATATTGGCTTGGCTTCGAAGTTGCGTGAGGACACGCAACTTAGCACTAGGTATTGAGTGAAGACAAGCAACATTGTATACAAATATAACGCTTTTTTTTCTCCTATTCCCCATATAATATGCCTGACCCGATAATATGCCTGACCCCAAGTAACCCGGGCCGCAGGCATCGCCATAATCGCAAACTTATGAGTTGTTTAGCAAGCCCTAAGTAAAATCTTTTCATTTCAAAAGGTCATATATTATGAACCAATAAAATGAGCATATAAAAAGCGTAAGAAAAAATCCACTAATAATATGGGCGTTAACTAATAGCCAAAAAAACAAGTCACAACCCAAAACCAATAACTAACAATACTTTGCAACAAATAGTATATCCTGAAAAAAATTCAAATCGCCAGTAGTTGAGTCAATCAGTAATAGTATTTAATTTTATGAACTTATAGTTTCAACTCAGCTGGAATCGGGATTTCTTCCACTAAGTTGGGAATGCGTGTTCCAATATCCTTCACCACTATTTCAACCCTCCTATTCAGTTGGCGACCCCTTTCAGTATCTTGTCCATCCGCTAATTCATTCTTAGCAATGGGATTTTCCTCCCCGTGTGAAAACTTTTCAATTTTACTAATTGGAATACCGAGCTTCAAAAGGTAATCGACAACTGAGTTTTGTCTTTTCTTAGCCAGAGCGGTATTGTATTCTAAGCTTCCTTTAGCATCAGTATGAGCATGTACCTCCACCGAAAAATTTGGGTTTTGTTCTAATATGCGTTTCAATGTTTCCAATTCCTGACGACTTTCGTTGCGTAAATGGAATCGGTCAAAATCGAAAAAAAGATTTCTAACCTTTAAGGCCTCATCCATAGGAATGGTTTCGCCATCGTGGCATGCAGCCCAGCATTTGCGTTCCCTTTCCGTTTCATTTATCACTCGAGCATAAGGAAACCCAGCACTTATGGCCTTAGCCATATCTTCATTGGCCAGCGACTCGTTGTTATACCCAGTCTTATAATATTTGTACAACACACCGTTTTCAAACCTGACTGAAACATTGTTAAATCCTTTGGAGCTAAAATTAGCCATGCTTACCTTTTCCCCATAAGAAGCAAGTAACAATACATATTCATCGGCCATTAATTTCCCAGTTGACCCCATAAAGCACAATGTTAAAAAAAGTGCAATCACAAAACTTTTCATCGCAAGAAAATTTATTAGTTCCTGTAATTTTAAACTAAAGAAATATTTAAAACAAATGAAGTTTTACACCTTCTAGCTTTGTTAACAAAAAGGAAATGATCAGCCTTATTAAACCAATACTTTAAGTAATAGACATAAACCATTATTTTTATCCCATTGATAACTCAATCTATATAACTAAGATGTATCGAACACAAAATTGTGGATAAAAAAATGGAGGTATTCCTGATAAGTAGAAATAAGCAACCATACTAACAGGTAGAGAGCAATTATTAAATTCTATTTTTAACCCATTTCGTGGGCATAAAAATTAATTCGTAAATAAGTACAAGGAATACGATAATGTATTCTAAGCTTATTAATGAAAGAGACTCTAAAACAGAAGGGTTAGAATAAGCCCAGTAGGAGACCCAGCAGAGCCAAGCCCAATAAAATGAAAAATAATAGGGCTTAAACAATGCAAAGAGCACTAATGGTGTGATATACCAAGGATGGACAGTAGTCGAAAAAATTAGATATACAAAAAAACTGAAAAGACAAGCTCTCCACCAGTTACTATTACTTGGGGCACGCTCAATTAATAGTATTAGACATAACAAAATGAGCATAAAGCCTATAAGATAAGGAGAAACCAAGTATAAAATATGATGACCCATGTACTGAAACCCAATATATCGCAACACATACCATATTGAAGAATTAAATTCAAATGATAAGAAATATAAATTCATACTGTTTTTAATATGCCCTAAGTCTGATACACTGGATAAAAAAGGTATGAAACTCAATAAAACGAATACGATAACAACACCCCCAAAATAAATTGTTTTAGTTATCCCAATTCTACGCAGTAAAAATGGCATAAAGATTAGCGGCCATAACTTACTGCCCACAGCTAGTCCAAGACTCAATGCGGATAACATTATTTTGCGATGGGATAATAAATACATAGACCAAACCATAAAAAATATCATTGCTGCTTCAAAGTGTATATTGCCCACTAACTCTATAATACAAAGTGGATTCAAGGCATAGAGTAAGGAATTAATTACAGGTTTTTTCCATAGTAAGAGTAATTGCCATATACCGTATATACTACCACATTCCAATAAAAAAATAATAACTTTTAGACTAACGGATTGCCACCATATATCCCCTCCGGAAATCCAAGCGCATATATGAAAAAAGAATTGCAGCGTAGGTGGATAAATTGAATAGTATTGTGGTGAGTTGAGGAGGTAAAATAAATCTTCTTGTAAAGGATATACTGTGTTTCCCATCGCTATTAACTCTTGTGGCTTATAAGAATAGGGTGATAAACCTTGTAGTGAACAATGACCATCCCATATAAATCTGAAATAATCGTCGCTGAGATTAGGTGGGTGAAAAATCAATACAAAACGAAAAACAATACTTGCAAAAATGACATAATACAATTGCTTATTGCTCAATGAAAGATGAAATATCTTATGTGCAATAATGAATAATAATGAATAGGATAAAAAGAGAAAATTAAATTCTGTTTTATGGATATAATAGCCCTGAAAAACATATAATAACAGGGAGCTGAATAACAATAAAGTTAATTTTATATCAATGCGAAAAGAACTCAATTTTTCAACAATATTATCTTTCATATTACACGATTGACAAGGAAATAATAATGACGAGATGAGTGCATAATATTATGCAGTGTAATATGCCTACTAATATAATTTAAGCTTACAATAATAAATGTAAGGAACATCATGAACTCTTATATTGGTTAATTGTATGTAGTTGCGAAAAAAAGATAAGCCCATATCCACTGCAAAATAATAAATGCATAGGGAAAATAAAAAATTCATTTTTGTAAAAAGCGATAACCATCGCTATTATACAATAAACCATCATTAAGCCTTCACCCACGATCGACCAGTTCAGCTTATAATTATTATATTTCTTGTTTTGCCACTTATCCGTTTTGTTTTTTAGATCATATTTTGGTGTTCTTACAAATGGGCTTTTTATATTTACCCATCCTTGTAGGGCAGCCCAGCCATTATGCAAACTCAATCCCATGGTGTATAATAAAAATAGTGGGAATATGGTGATAAACTCACTAAGTGGTGGTTTCTCCTTATGAACGGATTGCACAGTGGCTATATAATATGAAATGGCAATAAATATATTGCTAATTATAAATGGTATTAAATAGTACTTATATTCTATCTCTATATAGCTATTTTTATACCACAGCAATGGCAAGCTAACAAAGAGCATTAAGAGGATAATGATGTATATACTGCTGCTGTATAAATGTGCGAATGCATAAAATTTAGTAGTCTTGTTAATATCTTTTGTACATAGCGAGTGGGTTAGTTTTCTCGCTGTCTCTGCGCCTCCCTTAATCCAGCGATACTGCTGTGACTTAAATGCTTGAATACTTGCAGGAATTTCGGCGGGAGATAGGATGGATTCTAGATATACAATTTCCCAACCTCCTAGTTGAGCCCTATAACTGAGATCTAAATCTTCGGCAAGGGTGTCGAAACTCCAATCACCAGCATCTAGTATGGCCGATTTTCTCCATATTCCAGCAGTACCATTAAAATTGATGAACAATCCATTTTTATATCGCCCACTTTGCTGTATAGTGAAATGACAATCTAGGAAAAAAGCTTGTACCCTGGTCAATAAATTATAATCTTTGTTGATATGCGACCATCTAGTTTGTACACAAGCAACTCGATCATTATAAAAATAGGGTAGGGTATCGAATAAGAAATTAGAATCGGGGATAAAGTCAGCGTCGAATATGGCGATATATTCACCTTTAGCCATTTCCATACCATAGCTGAGTGCCCCAGCCTTGTAACCATTTCTAGTAGTGCGCTTTAATTGCATAGCTATATAACCAGCTCCAACTAATTTCTCTATAGCCTTACTACCTATCTCAAAAGATTCATCTGTGCTATCATCTAATAACTGTATCTCTAATTTATCTTTGGGATAGTTTATTTGACTAACGGCCATCAATAACCTTTGTACCACATAATACTCATTATATACTGGAAGTTGAATTGTAACAAGTGGCCATTCTTGCAGTGGCGGTGGATCAATTAGTTTCTTATGATACGTGCGCATATACTTAATGGCAAGTAACAACTCCATACTACAATACATAAGTAGAAGGAACAACAATACACAATAAATTGTTAATAAAAATACCTCTATCATTTATTGCTAATGGAATACTTTATGATTGTATATAGGATCTTATAACCCGCTCCTATAGTACCACTTAGGGTACCAGAGACCTTACTTTTTCCTATTCGGACTCGATAACTTACTGGTATTTCGAGTATCCTCAGTTTGTTTTTTATCGCTTTAATCTGCATTTCTACTGTCCACCCAAAATTTCTATCACACATATTTAATTCCAATAATTTTTGCCAACTGATGGCTCTAAAAGGTCCTAAATCAGTATAGCGATACCTGTAGAGCAGGGCAATCATTCGAGTTGCCAACCAATTTCCGAAAACTTGTTGTGGCATCATGGCGTCCTTTTCCTTATTGCCTAATGACCTGCTTCCAATCACTATATCAGCTTCCTGAGTTAAAATGGGATCAACCAATTTTATTATTTCTTGCGGGTAATCAGAGTAATCCCCATCGAGAAAAACCACAATATCGGGCTTTTGTGCCAAGGAAGATAAATAGGATATGCCACCAAGACAAGCATTGCCATATCCCTTACTAGGTATGTCGATTACATGGGCACCACAACTGAGTGCCACGATCTTAGTATTATCAGTGGATCCATTATTGCATATTATAATATGCCTGATTATTTCCTTTGGCAGGTCGGCAATTACCAAGCCGATACTCTTCTCCTCATTGTAAGCAGGAATAATTACATCAATAATCATCTTTTAATATATAGTTGTGAAATAGATGTTATCTCTTGTGGCGAAGATTGCAAGGAGAGAAAAAATAACTACGAAAATTCAGGATTTGTTTGCAATTGTTAAATAAAGGGTTAGGAGTTGTTACATTATAAAATGATGCTGATATATCAAGTACAATGTGAAAAACATTTCCCTTACTAATGAGGATCAGGGTAGTTGAATTATTAGGACTAATCAATGATTTAGAAAAGGAATTTTCAGTTTTGAAAATTGTGTAAAATAAGTTGAATATTCTCAGCAAAGTGGGTAAAACCATTGCTCTCATATGAAAGAAAGGTATCTTGAATGTAGGTGCTAATTGGATTCTTAATAGAGAAAAACAAATAGATATCACAGAGGAATTCGTAAAACTAAAAAAAAGGAATTCATTCCATCTCCTGTATGCTTCACATACTAATTGATATTGAATTTGCGGATTTCTCATTGGGTAAAGATAAGAATTATGCTAATAATGACATTGTATGATGGCGATGAAAGAATTAATAAAAGTAATAACAGAATAATGAAAGTGTCATAGATATATGAAGTAAGGGAGTACCACCTTTCTTAATGAGTACATCTTGTATTCGCGATAGGGATAGGAAGGGTTTGTACTGGGCTGGCAGGCTGACTACCGCTATGGGAGGGTGGGAGTGGATCATGATGCTGTCAGCCTGCCAGCCCAGTACCGGAGCGCTAGCGAAGCCCTGAATAGCCCGGGCCTTTAGGCATCGCACATCATTAAGACATCTACTTTTATTAGTAAACCTGAAGTATAACTGAAATAGAGAGTACCTAAATGGCAAAGGTTGTGAAACCAAATGGGGATCACTTATATATAGTCAATGATAAAATTATGTAGGTAAAAAATTAGGTGAGGTAAGAATTAATCTATTGAATTTTTGGTTTTGCTAAATCCGATGTAATTTTATACATTAAAATAAAATGATGATGGATATTAAAACTGAAATAAAACATTGTTATAAAGAAAAAAGTCATTCATGTCGATTATCCTATATATTAATATTAGCTTTCTTAATGGTAATAAAACCACTTATGTCACAGGAACTGGATGACAAAGAAGCTGATTATAGGCTCGAAAATAAGTATCAACACATACATATTATAGTTCCTCCACATAAAACAAACGAATTGCTCACACTAGGGCTCGCATTGGATTGCGGAGTAGTTAAGACTGACACAGGTGTGGAGGGCGTATTTTCAACTTGGGAATGTAAAATGCTTAGGGAACATGGTTTTGAATATCGCATCATTATTAATGATATGGAAAAGTATTATCGTGACCAAATGATTAAAGACAGTATTAATCAATTGGAGTATAAACAGCCCGTAGGACATGAGAAGGAAAAGTTTTTTAACTTGGGAGGATGTCAAGAAATTAATTGGAATGATCCTATACATTTTACACAAGGTAGTATGGCTGGTTATCTCACTTATGAAGAAATGCTGACGCAACTTAATTTAATGCATAGCCTCTATCCTGATATTATTTCAGCACCTATCCCTATATCGAATCAACTTACCAATGAGGGCAGGGTACAATATTATCAAAAAATATCGGACAATGTGGAACAAGATGAAGAAGAGCCGGAAATGCTATATACCGCATTGCACCATGCACGTGAGCCTTTGTCGCTTATGCAATTGATATACTATATGTGGTACTTGCTCGAAAATTATGGTTCTGATGAGCTGGCTACAGGAATTGTGAACCAAATGGAACTGTTTTTTATCCCTTGTGTAAATCCCGATGGTTACATTCATAACCAAACAACGAACCCTTGGGGGGGTGGTATGTGGCGCAAAAATAAAAGGGCTAATAGTGATGGCAGTCTTGGGGTAGATCTCAATCGAAATTATGGTTTTAACTGGGGTGTCGATGATATGGGTTCTTCACCTAACCCCAATGCAACCACCTATCGCGGTACAGCCCCTTTTTCAGAGCCTGAAACGGATAATATTCGAGATTTTGTGGAATCACGAAATTTTATATCGTGCTATAATTATCATACCTACGGCAATCTGTGGATATATCCTTGGGGGTACAATTCCACCCCTACAATAGATGATAATCTTTTTCGATTATACAGCGAACGACAGACTTGGTACAATAGATTTAGGATAGGAAACAATGATATTACAGTAGGCTATCTCACTAATGGCGAAGCGGATGACTGGTTCTATGGCGAACAGAATACTAAACCAAAAATATATGCAATGACTCCTGAAGTAGGTTCTAATCAATGGGGTTTTTGGCCAGGTGAACAGTATATTTTGCCTTATTGTAGATCTACACTGCAATCCAACCTAGAAACAGCTAAACTCAATGGCGCAATGATTGAAATTATTGATAACCAGAATTTCAGTATCCCTAATAGCAACGGTAACATAATCTTGGACATAAAAAGATTGGGCTTGTCCGATGGCGATTATACGATTGATATTGTGCCAATAACTGATAATATAGTGTTTACCAGTCCAGTGGTTACAATGAGCAATATGAATATCGTGGAACAGCAATCCTTAGCATTCGATTATACTATTTCAAATGCACAAGCTGGTGACTATGTACAGTATAGAGTTAATGTTAGCAATGGCTTTTTTACTGAAAGCAAAGATTTTACTAAAATGTACATGGCTGATATCGTATATGCAGAGGGATTTAATGAACTCAGTAATTGGAATAACATAGGATTTTATACTACCGATGTCGATTTTTATGCAGGAGGTATGTGTGTGTCTGAATCGCCTACTCAACCTTATAATGGCAATGTGGAAAAAAGTATAACGATGAATAATACCATAAGTTTAGTAGGGTTAAGTGAAGCAGTGCTTGAAATATACGGCAAGTGGGATATGTATAACAATAAAGATTATTGGCAAATATCAGTGTCCAATGATGATGGAGTAAGTTGGACACCATTGTGTGGTAAATATACTAAGGATGCGGATGCCCAGCAGGGCATTGTGGCTGGATTGCCGATCTATTGTGGTTATCAGCCTGAATGGATCAGGGAGGAATACTCACTATATCCATGGATAGGTCAAAACATTAAACTTAAAATATATTTTAATGCTATATCAGGCAATGCTAGGAATTATGCAGGTATGTACATTGATGAAATGAAAATTTATGGTCGCCCTCAAGGACTCAGCTTAGGTGTTAAAACGATGTTGGAAGGACCTTATAATGAAAGTGTTGGATTGATGAATACGGACTTAATGGCTAATAACCTTATTCCTCAAAATCAGCCATATAACATCAGTCCTTATAACTATTATGGTACGGAACAGGTCAATGTATTCGCACCTAATATTGTAGATTGGGTACTCGTGGAACTTCGCGAACCAAGCGATCTTAGTATCATTAAAGCCCGACGTGCAGCATTGCTTAGAAATGATGGAATGATTGTAGATATCGATGGATCTACCACAATTGACTTTGTTAATATAATTGCAGGATCTTACTACATAGCGCTGTATCATTATACCCATCTAGCGGTAATATCAGCACAGCCAGTAATACTCCCCAATAGTCAAATTTACGATTTTACTAGCAGCGCATCCGCAGCACTAGGGATTCAACAGCTCAAACCTATAGGAGGCGGTATATATGCCCTGCATGCAGGAGACTATGACCATTCAGGTGTTATCAATAATTTAGATTATAATCGATGGGCCAGTATGAGCGCACAAGTGAATACCTACCTCGAATGGGATGGCAATGCCAGTGGTGTGGTCAATGCTACAGATTATAATTTATGGTATGCTAATAGGAGCAAGGTAGGAAACACCTATATACAATTCTAATCAGTTAACCAAACGGAAGTACATCCGTTGTTTACTAACACTACATAAGGATATTCAGTCGTTTTATTTGCTCTCGTTTTGGATGGACTTTATTTGGCTTGATCTAAAAAATTAAAACAATAAAAGCAAAATAAGAATCTATGAGGGAGATTGAGGCTATAAATGTAATATTTCACAGTTGACCTATAGGAACATTAACATATTAACCAGCG
>CAYZQX010000133.1:0-9338 GCA_964480615.1 uncultured Chitinophagales bacterium
AAAAGCAGAAATTATGGTGCATTTCCTTTGTACTTGCATATTCCATAATCGTTTATTATACTGATTTCGGAGTTATTGAGCAAGCACTAATTATGTGCTTCTCCCAATCTTTCAATCTTCTTTAGCCAACTTATTCTAAATGAATCTTTTGATAGCCTTAAAGGGCCTATTGTGGTAACCCTCACTGGATTAATTCCACTAAATTCTAAGGTTAATTTTTTCATTGCATTAGTACTTGGGGCTCGGTAGATAAGCCAATAGTACCAAGCGGGTTGGTCAAGGGTGGATATGATTCTTGCAGATTTGTTTTTGAGCAGCTTGTCCCACCAAATGGAATTTTCTCTCTTCTTAAATGCAAATCCAGGCAGAAAAACTCGGTCTATAAAACCCTTCATAATTGCAGGGATAGAACCCCACCAAACTGGGTAAATAAATACAAGGTGTTCAGCCCATTTGATTTTTTCTTGCGCATCGATTAAGTCAGGTTCTAATTCTGTCCTCATACGATAACCAAATTGTAAGTTGGGATTGAATTTTAATTCTCTAATGATAATTTCCTGTACTTCAGCATTCGAGGCAATAGCACCTTTCTTGTAAGTTGCTGCAATTGCAAAGTTGAAACTTTCTTCATCTGGATGACCATTAATGATCAGAATTTTTTTCATTTAACTGGGCTATTTGATTATACAATTATCGTTAAGCTCGCAAATACTATTCCTGTAAATATGGATGTGTAGTTTGTCACTTGATTCTATTTTTAACTTGAACAATGATATGATTTGATACGCTAGGATCTGGTATATATAATTTGTATGTACTACGATGAATACTAATAACTCAATTAATCTTGCAGCTGGGTTTATCAAGTGACACAGCGTGCTTTATTAATGGGCAAGGGATAGTAGCGGATATCCTTTTTGTGGGCATTGTTAATTGCTATGGGATACCGATAATTTGTTATAGCTCACTTGCTTAGCTAATGTATCAAGCTTGGTATTATGCCCACAAAAAGATAGTAGCGGATAGCCCGACCCCTGACTGCCAATATATGCTTTAGTAGGTCACACTGCTTGCTTTGTTGGCAGGCAGGGGATGCCCCCAAATGGAATGTAACTTTAACTACTGCCCCCCTTATCATAATCTATAAACTACATAATTGTCGTATTGGTTTTATGGTGAAAAGGTAATGCAGCATGGCTATAATAACAACATTCTTTATTGTGCTAAGAGCTTGCCAGTATATACTATTTTATCATCACTAAAGATGGAATAGATATACATTCCCGCACTCAATTTATTGCGTTGTATAGGTAGTATGCCTTGTCCTTGTGGTATGGAAACTTCGCGTAGTAGGCGTCCATTGAGATCACTGATTACCAATCTTCGATTTTTACTATCACTGTAAGGCACACTAAGCATTACGCTCTCCTCCATAGGATTGGGGAAGAGGTAATAGGATGCTTTATTGATTTGTGGTTCGATGCTTGTAGGTACTTGTGGATTAAAATCAATGCCTGTGGTATCGGTAACATATAAGATGCCTGTAATCATCATTTCATCATTATTGGTTTGGCCAAATGTAACGGGATTAAATGGCCCATCATTGACCCAAGTAGCTTTAGAGTGGAATCCGTGTTCGAGATTTACAGGGGTAAATGGTATCCAAGTTCTAGTAGGTGGATGCTGATAATCGTAGCCGATAAAGCTATTAGTGGGCACTCCACCATCGCAGCTGGCATCATAAATATGTTCGCCTAAAGATCCATCCTCTCTATTGAGCCATACGTCATAATCGGTTGCGAGTTGATGTGTATGGGAGGACAATGCCCAAAGATAGATAGTACCCGTCTGCTGGAAAAATGCATTGGGATAGTCGAATTCAAATGTATGTGGTTGGGCATCATTGGGGATATAAAGCAGGAAGTTTAGCAACAAGTCAGAATGAATTTCCTGAGCTGCTATACCCTCATCCTGGGTATATACATTGATATACATATCATTTCCAAGTATGCTTGTATTGCTAAAGTTGATGATGTGTGCATTGATATCGATGCTTCCTCCCTGTTCCCAGCGGAAGGCTGTCCCTTGTGGAAGAAGGAGGTCGTTGTATCCTGGGCTTTGCCACCCTACTACCATCTTCACAGAGCCCTCCATTCCTGAGCTGCGGATACCTAATGGTATGTTACTACCTTCTCCATCCGGGTACTTGTACAATATAAGATGGTGGCTACTTCCTATGAAGCTCTCTAAGCGCACTACATCTTTGTTTTCGAGCAATGGGGTTAAATATCGGGCATAATACTCCACATTGGCATCAGCCACACCTGCATCAGGCGCGAGGAATAGTGGTCCAAAATGTATTTGAAATCCTTGATCTTGTGCAGGCTTGGCAGGAATATTTTGTGGTTCAACTCCCCAATAGCCACCACCAGCATAAAAATCAGCGATGATTTGGTGGGGAACAGCATCGGTTTCATGAGCACCATAGATTATCCATTGTCTGATGGTTTCTTTTTCTACATCGGTGAGCAACACATTGGGTTGTGAATGAGGATTGCCAAGGCTCTCTTCGCCTTCTTCTAAAGCTTCGTTGGGTGATAATCCGTTGTTAATCTTACGGAACAAAGTACTTCTATAAGGATCGCCTGAGAAGACAATTTTATTGCCCTTAGTCAGTGATATAGGATTGCTGGTACTAATATCTATAATGTTAGCACCCACATTAGCCATCTTTTCGGCTAAAGTAGCCCCAGTTCCTTCTAAGTCAAGTCCACCAGCGGGATTGGCATAGCTGTGACAAGATTGGCACTTGCTCTGAGCGATATTGTACACACGTTCAGCAGTAGATTGGGCTGCAATATTGCCTATGAGGCAAAAAATGGAGATCAGAGAGGCAAAATATTTGATCATAAGATGAAGATTTGAGATGTCGATAATTTAAGTCGAAAAGGATGACGATACAAATATAAATATTATTTATCAGGAACAAAATTGTATTTAATATAGTTTATGAGTAGTGTCGGGTAAGTTTTAGGAGGTAATAAAGTCTAAAATGACTACCTTTGCACCCCGTTTTTTTTTGAATCAAATAATAATTATGCAAGGTTTTTTTAAAAAAATTATAGGATCCATATTTGGCAATAAGACCGATAAAGATATAGCTGAATTACAGCCTATTGTGGTTCAGATTAATCAAGAATATGCGAAACTATCATCATTGACTAATGACCAATTGAGGTATAAAACTACTGAGTTTCGCAATAGGATAAAGCAACACCTTCAAAAAGTAGAGGATGAGATTAGCGAATTAGAAAAAAAATCAGAGTCCAATCCGAATATGGAAGCCGCTGACTTAGAGAAGAACTACAAGGAGGTTGATAGACTCAAGAAATCAAGGGATGAACAATTAGAGGTGGTACTCAAGGAGATCCTTCCAGCAGCCTTTGCTGTGGTAAAAGAGGCTGCCCGCCGATTCAAAGAAAACCCCGAACTCAAGGCCACCGCATTGCCTATCGACCGAGATCTATCAGTATCCCGCGATCATATAATTATCGATGGCGATGAAGTTACCTATCTCAATAACTGGATTGCAGCTGGCAACCGTATCACTTGGGATATGATGCACTATGATACGCAGTTGATAGGTGGTATGACCCTTCATGCTGGCAAAATATCCGAGATGGCTACAGGAGAGGGAAAGACCTTAGTGGCGACACTGCCTGCCTATCTCAATGGATTAGCAGGTTTCGGGGTGCATATCGTTACGGTCAATGATTACTTGGCGCGTCGTGACTCCGAGTGGATGGGAACCTTGTACAATTTCCTAGGCCTTACTTGTGAATGTATCGATAAGTATCAACCACACTCCGAAGATCGCAAAAAAGCCTATAATGCTGATATTACTTATGGGACTAATAATGAATTCGGATTTGACTACTTGCGCGATAATATGCTGAGATCTAAGGATGAGCTGGTGCAACGCAAGTTCCACTATGCCATGGTGGATGAGGTGGATTCAGTATTGATTGATGATGCACGTACACCGCTAATCATCAGTGGCCCTATCGCTAAAGAAGATACGCAAGAGTTCCACCTGCTAAAGCCAAGGATTGTTAATATCGTCAATGCCCAGCGCGAGTTGATTAATAAATACCTAGTAGATGCCAAGCGAAAATTAGAGGCAAATAATGTGGGCTATAATGAGGGCGAGGGAGGATTAGACCTTTTTCGTGCTTTCAGGGGATTGCCAAAAAACAAAGCGCTGATAAAGTTTCTGAGTGAAACGGGCAATAAAGCGATATTACAAAAAACCGAAAACTATTTTTTAGCGGAGCAACAAAAAAATATGCCTCTCGCTGATAAGGAATTGTATTTTATCATCGACGAAAAGCACAATTCAGTAGAGCTTACTGACAAAGGGGTGGATCTAATTACTGGTCAAGGGGATGATCCCGAGTTTTTCATATTACCTGAGCTAAGCACCCAATTAGCAGCTATAGAGAAGACCTATACAGATCCTGAAGAAAGGATAGCTGCTAAAGATAAATTGTATCAGGATTTCTCCATTAAGTCAGAAAGGATACATTCAGTAAAACAGTTGTTAAAAGCTTATACCTTATTCGAGAAAGATGTAGAATACATCGTGGACAATGGGAAAGTAAAGATTGTAGATGAGCAGACTGGTCGCGTACTCGATGGTAGGAGGTATAGCGATGGCTTACACCAAGCCATAGAAGCCAAAGAGGAAGTGCAGATTGAAGCTGCCACGCAAACATTTGCTACCATAACGCTACAAAATTTCTTCCGTATGTACCACAAAGTTGCAGGGATGACAGGTACAGCGGAAACGGAAGCGCAGGAGTTTTGGTCTATCTATAAATTGGACTGTGTAATCGTGCCTACCAATCGCCCTATTACGCGTAAAGACAATGAAGACCTGGTATTTAAAACCATAAGGGAAAAATACAATGCTGTTATTAATGAGATCGAACAATTGCGTGCAGCAGGTCGTCCGGTATTAGTGGGAACCACCTCGGTAGAAATATCGGAAAAACTCAGCCGTATGTTACAAATGAAAGGTATCCCACATAATGTGCTCAATGCAAAGCAGCATGCTAGGGAAGCCGAGATTGTAGCGGCAGCAGGTCAGGCAGGCGCTGTCACCATTGCCACTAACATGGCTGGTAGAGGAACGGATATTAAATTAGGGCCAGGGGTAAAAGAGGCTGGTGGGCTTGCCATCATCGGTACGGAAAGACACGACTCGCGAAGGGTGGATCGACAGCTTAGAGGTAGGGCAGGACGACAAGGTGATCCCGGCTCTTCTCAGTTCTATGTATCGCTAGAAGATGATCTAATGCGCAAGTTCGGATCTGATCGCATAGCAAGCCTAATGGATAAAATGGGTTATAAAGAAGGGGAGATCATTCAGCACAGTATGATTTCCAAATCCATCGAACGCGCACAAAAGAAAGTAGAAGAAAATAATTTTGGTGTGCGCAAGAGATTGCTTGAGTATGATGATGTAATGAATAACCAAAGAGAAGTAATCTATCGCCGCAGGCGAAATGCACTGTTTGGTGAACGATTGTCATTAGACCTCAGCAATGGTTTTCACGACCTAGGTTTAGACATTATTCAGAATGCTCAAAAAATGGGTGATTACGAAGCATTTAAAATGGAGTTGATCCGAAATTTTAGCCACGAATCAAGTATCACCCAACAAGATTTTACAACTAAGTCTGCCACTCAACTAGCACAGATCTTGTACAATGAAGTAGAAGATCATTACCAGCGTCGCTGCCATCAGTTGATGGAAAATACGATGAATGTTTTTAGAAATATTCATGCGGAGAGAGGGGATGTAATAAAGAATGTAATCGTACCATTTACGGATGGTAAAAAATCAATCAACATCACAGTAGATCTCCAAAAAAATCTTGAGACCGAAGGCAAGGAATTGGTTAAGAGTTTGGAGAAAGCGGTTTCACTGGCATTTATTGATGAGCAATGGAAAGAGCATTTGCGCCAGATGAGTGATCTTAAGCAAAGCGTTCAATCGGCAGTATGGGAACAAAAAGATCCACTGTTGATTTATAAATTTGAGGCATTTGAGATATTTAAGCAGTTGCTAATAGAAATCAATTTTGAGGTATCTTCATTCTTATTCAAGTGTGGTATTCCAATGGCTACTAATAATGAGGTAAAAACGGCACCACAGCAGCCACAAAAGACGGATATGAGCAAGATGCATACTGGTAGAGAGGGAGAGGAAGCTGAAGATGTGAAAGAGGCTAAAGAGGAACAAAATACTGTTAGCAAACCTATGCCAAGGGCTCAGCCAGTACAAGTAGGACCTAAGATAGGACGCAATGATCCTTGCCCTTGTGGTAGCGGAAAAAAATATAAGCAATGCCACGGTAAGGATATGGAATAATTTTACCTGCTTTGTTTTTTTTATAGTATTTTCGTCCCTGATGTCTATTCGCAAGCTTGAACCCAAAAAGATAGAGACTATTTTTGCCTCTAAGCTGGAGTATGTAATACATTTTCCGCTGCATGGTCGCCAAATAATAGAAACTGCTTGTAGAGATGCGGAAAATAATGGTATGTATAGCATCGTGGTCAATCCATCCTATGCATCCCTAGCTACCAAGATATTGGGTAAGGAAAGCCGTACAAGAATATGTGCATTAATCGGTTTCCCATTTGGCCTTCAAACAATTGCTACTAAGGTATTTGAAATTGTTGATATGTCAAGACACGGCTATGTAGATGAAGTGGATGTTGCACTCAACCTCGCTTATATCGTGAATCATAGATGGCGGAAAGTAGAGGAAGAAATGTCATTGATAACACATGTCATGCAAGATGTACAGATTAATATGGCCAAAGTATTTATTGAAACAGGTCAATTGTCACCCGCTGAGATCGGTGTCCTATGTTCGATTGCCAATGATACTGGAATTAAAGCAGTGAAAACCACATCGGGATTCCTTGGCGCAGAAGAGGATGTAAAAGCAATCAAATTTATGAAGAAGTTTTTAAATCCTGAGATACAAATTATCGCCTCAGGATTCATCAAGAATAAAAAAATTGCTGTACAGCTATTAGGTGAAGGTGTGAATCGAATAGCCACTAATAACCCTTTTAAATTTATATGATTAACGATATGAAAAAAATTGTTCTTTGTTATCTATTGTGCTGCTTTGTATCCATAGGTGTGGTGGCGCAAAATTCAGTATTATCCATCGATGCAGCTCCAGCCATAGAACAGCTATTCGATAAGTACAAGCGTGTAACAAGAAATAAAGAATACATAGAAGGTTATCGACTGCAAGTCGCACAAAAAAGCAAAAGCGAAGAAGCCTATCAAATAAAAGCTGAGGTTCAAAAATATGTAAATTATCCCGTCTTCGTAATCTATCAACAACCAAACTTTAAAGTGAGGGTGGGAAACTTTAGAGATCGGTATTCAGCTCATTACGCCTCCAAGGAAATAAAAAAACATTTTGAATCGGTATTCATCGTTCCTGAAAAATTATTGTTTTCCGACTTGTAATATTAAGCTCAATCTCGAAGCTTTGTATTGTATAAGAATTAAAAATTAGTTACCCTAATAGGCTATACAGGCATTAGAGCCACGTAATAAAAGAAGAAGTTTGTAAAATAAAGTGGTTCATATCTTGGTGATTCTAAACCGTTAAATAAAATTATGTTAGGATTCTAAGGAGCTCGTAATATTATTAGTTAAATTATTAAATGGATCAATCATTGTGGCATTGAATACACAAGAGCAGTTAGTGCAATTAATAAAGGAGCTATCGCAGCAGTTGCTACCTGAGCTTATAGAAGTTAGGAGACATATACACAAGCATCCTGAGCTCTCGTTTAAGGAGTATGCCACTACACAATACATCGCATCACAACTCCATAAATATGAATTACCCATATTAAAATATGGCTTAGAGACAGGTCTAATTTCAGAGCTGAGGGGAAAGGAAGAGAATGGCAGTTTAATCGCCCTAAGAGCTGATATTGATGCCCTGCCGATACATGAAACCAATGATTGTGTCTATCAATCGATCCACGATGGTGTAATGCATGCTTGTGGGCACGATGTACACACTACTTGCTTGCTCGGAGCGATGATTGTGTTGCAGAAGCTTAAGCATTACTGGAATGGCAAGATAAAATTTGTATTTCAGCCTGGTGAGGAAAAAAGCCCTGGTGGTGCTACCCTCATTCTTGCTAGTGGTGCGCTGGACCCTAAACCCGATTATATTTTTGGATTACATGTACATCCCGCCTTGCCGGTAGGACAGGTGGGTGGCCGAGCAGGAATGTTTATGGCCAGCAGTGATGAGCTTACAATTGTAGTCACTGGCAAAGGCGGCCATGCAGCTATCCCTGATCAATGTATTGATCCCATCTTAATAAGCGCAAATATCGTTACACAGCTACAATCACTATTACAACGCACTAAGCCTGTGCATATACCAGCGGTGCTCAGTATCGGTCATTTTGAATCATTAGGGGGCACGTATAATGTCATTCCATCACAAGTCAAGATGTTAGGAACTTTTAGAACGATGAATGAGGATTTTAGATCCCAGTTTCATGCTGAACTTCAAAACTATTGCAAGTCCATAGGCAAGGCTAATAATGCTGAGGTAGAGGTGATTATTGAAAAGGGATATCCATACCTTGTAAATGACATAAAGGCTTATAATATATGGGAATCAAGTGCTAATCTTTTATTAGATACTCAGAATGTACTAGAGCTGCCGATTAGGATGACAGCCGAAGATTTCGCATTTTACACACAAAGTATGAAGGGTTGTTTTTTTAGACTGGGTACTGGTAATAAAGATATGGGTGATAGAGCCGTCCACACTTCCAATTTTGATATTGATGAAAATGCAATTGCTATAGGTGTTCAGCTACTCGTTATTACAGCAATCAATGCATTGTCGGAAAGTGATCAGACTTAAAATTATACCACACATTGTTGGGTATGTGCTATATAAGATATGAAATTTATTACAAGGCTTTATCCTTGCTTATGTAAATTATTAGTTATTATAAAAGGTTCAGTATAAATGATCATAATGATCAATAATGCTTATAAGTAGTAGAAAATAATAATAGTTTAGCAATGCAAGAGTATTGCAGTTACAAAAGCTCTGAACAAAAAGATCAAACCATCTGTAAAACAAAATTGGAATTCATACATGGTGTTTGTCATGATGGTTGAATGGCTTTCATAAATAGATCAAAGATGATTAACCCAACTTGGCCAAATAGGTACATAACTGCTTGATAATCAATAGTTGAAT